>DALZ01000167.1:3871-4072 GCA_002496955.1 Euryarchaeota archaeon UBA128
GGGCTGTGGTATATCAAGAAAGGATTGAGTCGGTAATGTTGAAGTAAATCTGAAATCGTCTACAATGTCGCTTTTTCAGTTTCAGTTTTTGGTTAAAGTGAACTAAATCTGGTTGTTTTGTTAATTTTGCGAGTAGGGTGATTTCTAAATACATGCGGCTTAACGGCAGGTTAGCCTTGCTCGTATAGTGTAGTGGCCCAT
>DALZ01000031.1:0-562 GCA_002496955.1 Euryarchaeota archaeon UBA128
TCTTTGAATAAAATGTTGATAACGACTAACAGTTATCATTTAGCCACCGCCACTACCGCCGCCACCGAAATCATCTCTATTGTAATGGTGCGTGTATCTGAAATCAATGTCGTAAAGAGTCATCAATTGACTTACGATAATTTTAGCATCATTTTTATTAAAACCATACAGCGACATTGCGTAAAATCCATGCAGGTATATCTCTAAGAAATAATCACTGGTTCCATGAGAGTGCGATTCTTCATGAAGGACTATACCAGTGATATCTTCTTTTTCAAAAATATATCGAGGAACTCCTCTTTTGGCAACCAATTCTGCGCTTAGGTCCGAAAACACCACTAAACCCGTTCCTCTGAGATATAAAGGATTGAGAACGTTTTCTCTGAACTCTCTTCGGTATTTTACCCGTTTGATCTCTTCGCTAAGAAATCCGAAAACAAAAAACAAAGCATAGATTGGTAAAAGCGGTAATAAACAAATCAATACTATTACTTCCCAGATTCCTAAATTGATCCACCTTGCCCTGCGATTCCCAACTAGCATTGGAAATTTGTGATTTTGT
>DALZ01000031.1:916-3132 GCA_002496955.1 Euryarchaeota archaeon UBA128
CGAAGAAATTCAGCCCCCATGCGATTTGATATTTCTGTCCGTCCAAGGTCATCCAGCCTCTCTAATTCATCCCAACTGGTCCATTCGAAATCTTCATGACAGTACGGGCATTCAAAAATTTCAGGCCCTTCTTGCCATAATTCATAATGGCCTAAGTCAACATCTTCCTTACATAAAGGACATTCGACTATCACCATGTTAAGAGGTAAAAAAATGGAACTATAATTCTTGACCCTACAGATATATGATAGTCATATCCCGCCCTTTTGTCAGTTGAGCATTAATTTCGCTATACAATCTAAAGCGGGAGAATGCTATCAATGAGAATCTTCAGGCTGGCATGGGCGTATCAGTGGCAGTCAGTAAATATGGAGACCGCAGTGTCATCGATTTGTCCGACTGGGGCCGACCAATAGCTAGAGTGGTTGCTCGCTTTCTCAAGGATAAACCAGTTCCAGTGATTCAAGTAACGAATCTTCATTTGTTACTAACCATATATTGTTCTTGGTTGATTCTCCAAGGCGCGATACTAGTGGCATGTATCCTACTTGTGGTAAAAGGGGTAATCGACGCGGTTGACGGTGAATTAGCGCGACTTCGCGAACGCCCCTCGCACACAGGAAGATACTGGGATACCTTCGCTGACTCGATTGGATTGGTTGCAGTTATGTGTTCTTTTGGATTGTTATATGATTGGTCGTCATTACTTATTTTCGCCATGATTTTGGCAATTTTACTTCAATATTCTTTATTCAACCACTACTCAATTTTGATGAGGTCTCTGACCTCTGGCGATAGTACTAGCCGCAATGACGAACGCACAAAGCCGACGGCTTATCCTTGGGAGCGACAAGCTACGGTCAATATTTGTCATTCTATCTATGTGATGTTTTTTAGTTGGCAAGATCGCATAATCGCTGCATTATCGGGAGATGGTTCAAAGAATCTGACATTTGAGTTAACAGTATCCTCGACCCTCGGTTTCGGACTGCAATCACTGATATTTCTCGGACTAGCAGTCACGGCAAACCTAACCTATCTGCCTGAGTTAATCCTTGGTGTAAACATGGGCCTATTGGTGTTAGTGTTGCTACGCAGTCGGATTTGAACTATTCGTCTTCAATATTGGTGTATAGAGATGGATACATGAAGTTCGGATTGATGTCTTCATCCATCTGTACCACGTACACACCAGAGACCATCTCAGAAATGAACAAGAAACCTCGCGGGTCATACTGCAACCCCCAATCGAACGGGATCATACACGATGCCCAGCAGTCTGCCATGTCATACTGTAACGTTGCTTTAGGGTCTTCAATCCAGGTTGGTCCTGCTGGTAGATAGTAGCCCATGGTGATCGTTTCCGATAACTGCTCTATGGCGGGGAAACCAACTTCCGGGGCGACTACATCGTTCACCCATTTGATGTCACTCCAAATTTTGCTATGGTCGGTAACCCAGTTTCCAGCGTGATAATGCGTCCAGTAAACGTGGCCGTGAGTTCCAGTATCACCGTTGTGGGGGCTGTAGATATAGCCGCCTGGAATGTAGTGATGTTCGTGTTCAGTTCCATCTGGCAGGATACTGGTGCCCGGTAATTTCCACTTGCTTAACAAGAACGGTTTAGCGGGGTCTGTGGTGTCAATAGTCCAAATGTAGCCGGTGTGGTTAGAGTTAGTACCATACTCTGGAGCAATCATGGTTAAGTGTCGCCAGTTGATGCCGAAAACAGGGTCGTCAGGACCAGTGCCACATTCGGCAGGCCAGGTCTCAACAGGGTCAGTCTCAGCTGCACCATTACACAACAGGTGGTCGTAAGGTACGGCGTAGTGAATCCAGCCATTACCATTCAAAGCGCCGCTGCTACCACCCCATTCTTCCGGCGTCATGTTAGCGTGCCCCCCACCTTCTGGACCGTACCAACCATCATCGGCACTGGGGCAGCCCAACCATCGTCCAACCTCGTAATCTTGAGGCCACGAGACTCCTTCAGGGTCGGGAATAGGAGGTGGGTTAGAAACGTCAACAATCCGCAGACCTGCGTCCCAATATGAGATGTATAGCAGGGCTTGTCCGGTAATTGGGTGGATGTGGAAAACATTGTCGTGATTGAACAGCGACCCTCCACATGTTGTTTCTGGCTCTGGCGAGTAGCCGCCCCAACGAATGATTTCTCGGCTAACGTTCTGGTCCTCATCGTTGACGTCTGGCCGCCA
>DALZ01000144.1:0-1983 GCA_002496955.1 Euryarchaeota archaeon UBA128
TAGTCCTAAGATTAGTCCAAACACAATAAAAACAGCACCACAGCAAACTCCTACGAATCCTGCCGCGCCTTGGAACAGACCTCCAACCGCTTGTCCTAATTCTTCTGTAACCACTTCCCAAACCGGCACTAGATAGACCTCGTGACTTGCCTCAATTTGATGATTACCGTTGCTAACATAATATGTCCCACCCATGTCGTACCAACCTGAGGGGTCATCTGCATATGAACTCGGTTTACTGCCGTCATCAGTGCACTGATCGGTTTCATAACTCTCCTCTTGACCCGAGCTAGTATTGGTTATGGTCATTGTAAATGAATCACATCTAACAGTATCTCTTACCATTACCAGGTAGTCACCGGTATCTTCAAACTCAAAGGTGCCACTAACACCGTTCCAATCGCTCTTCTCAATAACATCCCATTCGCCGGTATCGTCAATGTTCTCGCCACCGATCACCATTAGAATTACTCCGCCTAAGAGGACAAATACCCCGATTCCCATGAAAACTTTACCCACTGGGTGCATGATTTTCCCAAAAAGTGGTCGGATATAACGCTACCTAGCCAAATATTAGGTAAATTGACCGCTAGAATTAGACATTATCCCAGAAATTACCACTCTTTGCAGGTTTAGATTCTGAATTTATCCTGCCGGTGACCTCCAGGTAGTAAGAAAACGCAGCATCACTGTCACCCTTTTGCGTGTAAAGCATCTTCCCACCCTCCCAGTGCTCAAACATACTCTCGAGGCAACTGAATTGAACAAAGTAGTCATCTGCGTTGCTTCCGTTTGGGAAGATAATCCAAAACTCTTTGGCATTAGAAAGGGCATTTTGAAGCCCGTCAGCGTCATCATATTGCTTAATCTGATGACCGTCAATTTCCACACTGGGCTGGTAATCTGCCATTTGCCGAGCAGCGTCATCAGCGTTGTGTGATGCATCTCTGCTACCCAAACCATCAGTAATCTTGTCGTAGGATGGTTCGGTAAGCATAGTTTGATTCGGTGCGCTTTGCTCAGGAATACTCCTCATTGATGTGGCGTTGATTGGCATTTGACCCTGCTCTAGGGCAACGTTACCCGCTGTTCTGGTGGCTTTTCTGAGGCGTAGCCCGATAAATACTGCACCAATGGTGAAGAATATGCCGCAGCAGGACAACATGAAACCTGCAAATACTGTGTTTTCAGCATTTTCCATCAAACTATCATCCTTAATCCACATTAGTGGTGGAGGTGTCGACTCATTGGCATACTGGGCAGTTATTGTTGTAACACCGGATAAACAACCATAACAAGCGTGACCGATTTGTACTAAGGATGTATTGTTATATGTCACACTATTTGGGGTTTCGTCGCTGTAGCAGTAACTAACCCTTGATTCTTGAATTTGGTAACGGAATGCTTCTCTTTCTGTGTTGGTTGGTAGAAGTATAGTCTCGCCATCGTTAAACTTATTGAAATACCGACCGTCATGCGTCGCATTGATGATGATATTCTCACAAAAATCGTGGGTTCCGCTGCCGGTCGAATCACCAAGACTTGCCTCGACAAATATGGTAAATCCTCCAGTGATTCCCTCGTCCTCGTTATCGACTTTTAACTCGGCATTAGAGATTGCTTCATATTGAAATTCATCTATGTCAGAGATACTGGCAAATCCAAGTATGGTAACAAGGATTCCCAGCAGCAATATACCTACGCCGACGACTGAAAGAACCTTACCAGATACGTGCACAGACATTCCACATCAAATTTAATTTTAATAGTATTGAAACTAATTTTATTCAGGAATCTCTTGTTGTTCCCACCAAGGCGGTGTAAGGAACCATGCCTCATCTGAATTTGGCCGGTCAATGATTGGCAGACCGATTATTCCACCATCGACATCTAATCCTCCAAGTGGGTTAGTTGCACATGGACTAGGTAAGTAATCTTCACCGGATTCGGTTAACTCAATTCTAAGTGTATGACCGGCAGGTA
>DALZ01000144.1:2407-10047 GCA_002496955.1 Euryarchaeota archaeon UBA128
GCGATAGCGGATATCCATAGTTGCGTGACCCAGTCGGAGGTCATTTTCATTATCGTAGAGTGTAGCGAATATTTGACCACCTTGACATGCTTGCGTAGTGACGTCTAGGTGTAGGGTGGGTAATCCTGAAAGATGGGTTAATTCAGTTAAAGGCTCACTGACTAAGGTAATCGAAGCGCCCTGACCATTTACAGTGGTACCGGTAGTAGACCATGTGGTGCCGATATCTTGCATGTTCCAAGTCATATCTTCTGGTGGCCACGTACGCTCAACATGCCATCGACCATCGTTAGTCTGAATCTGAACCATGGGTTCCGGTTCGTTGCCGATGTCTTTCAGATAATAGTTGAACCACTGGAACAATTCAACCGCCCAATCCATACGCGTCATGTTTGGATAAGCCTCCTTACCATAACCTGAGCCTAATTCACTGTGTCTGTCTGGTTGATCTGGATAATTATGGGCCCATTGTCCGGCAATTGCTCGGGCATTTATCCCTGCATCAATCATAAGTTGGTAGGTGGGAAATGCGTGATATGGATCGACATTCCAATCCTGCAACCCCCACACCAAGTAGACGCTACCGCGATAATTTTCCAACACATCAGGGAGGTGCCGCCGCTCTTCCCAATAATCGTTCCATTGAGCGCCGCCAAACTCGGCTCCAGCCCAAGTAGTGAATGGATTGAGCGGGCCAATAGCATCATCTGTACACATACGTGAGTCATCATAGCCTGCATCGGCGGTAGCACCTTCATACAACACATCGTATAGCATTGCTCTCGCTTCAGACGAGCCGTTGCGGTAGAACATCTCCTGGACACCGATAGAACCAGAGATTGGAACGATTGTCTTCAAGTGCTCACTTGGATTTTGGGCAGCTTCCCAATTGGTTGTCCCAGCATACGACTTACCCATCAAACCAACGTTGCCATTTGACCATTCTTGCTTGCCGAGCCAGTCCACAACCGCCTGAATACCAATTTGTTCGCCTAACCCTTTCACATCTTGACAGTGGGTCGATTGACCGCTGCCAAAGGTTGTGGCTTGGGCTAAGGCGTAGCCGTGAGGTAAAAATGTGTCATATATCCACTTGCCAACCCCTCCATCCGGAACAGTGTTGGGACTCGAATCGTCTCCAACTATCCCTTCACCACCAAAATCATAGTATGGATGAATCGTCATAATCACGGGAATCTTGACGCCTTCTTCTACTTCTGGCAGCCACAATGCAACATGCATCAGGTCAGGTCCTGGTGGGCCAGCATCTTGCTCGCTGGCAGGAAGTTCTACCTCGACAAAGTGTTCACTAAAGATGCTTGAATTATACTCGCCAGCGACAGGCAACTGCGCGCGGGAGGTATTCATCGGCAGATCCATTGTATGGCGTAAGTGCAGTGGCGTTTCCCACCACTCACCAGAGAATTTGACTTCGTCAGTCGATTCATGCAGGATGGTTTTTCCAAATGACATAGCCATTAGCAAGAAAACAATCGATATAGCAATAGTTGAAACCATCGAAAAAGTCAGTTCTTTTCTGCTGCTAATTGATGAATCATTGACCAATTCAGCAACATATGCGTCTTCCCCTGAGGGTGAGCCGTCTGCTGCCATGCCCAAGCCAAAGCCTCCATGCTCATGAGCATGACGCTTGATTGTAGAATTGTTCATGTGTGAGATTGTTTTGGTGTGGTCATGCGAGAACGAATTGCGATATTATTGGTTCTTAATTTTATTCTTGTGGTCATGCCGTTTAATGTTCAAGGAGTGGATGACGCTCCAGCCTGGCGCTCAAATGGCTTAGACCCCAACTTGTGGACCGATGGGCCTGTGCCCGAAGATACACCCATGAATACATCTTACCAAGGTAATGCCGTATTAGTGATTAATGTGACTTACCATACGGGATTGCTTTCTGATGAGGTTACTGGAAATATCACAATCGAACTGTTTGAACAATGGGCGCCAATAACCACATCCAATATAATTCAACACATCGAATCGGGACTTTACGACGGGGTATTTTTTCATCGAGTAGTAAATGACTTTGTCATACAATCAGGCGATCCAGAATGCAAAGTAATCGGTACCTACCCACTGACCTCTCCGCAATGTGGCGGTGGCGGAACGGGCGAGACAATTCCTCTGGAGCACGATACCAACCTGTCTCATGTTGACGGCGCAATGGGGATGGCGCGTGGTGCAGAGGAAGATTCGGCAGATTCGCAATGGTATATCACCGATACTCAGCAACACGGTCTTGACCCTGAAAATCGCGATGACGGAGGCTATGCAGTATTTGGTATCGTCAGAAACGGTATGACGCATGTGCGCGACATAGCTAGCACCCCCACAGTAACGAACCCGGGTAGTGATCAGGGAATTCAGAACCCTGGACCTGATCTTCTCGGTCGCCCGATACAGGAGGTACGCATTGATTCGGTGCGAATGTTAGGGGTTGCGGACCCCGATGGTACGGTTAGATTTGGCGTCATGATAGACGCTGGTGATGATTTTCCGACAGGCAAAGTATTGAGTGCCACCATTCTAGTAATGTTGATTTTAACTGTCCTGCTAATTACCCGAATAGACCCACCAACAATGCTCGACGAGGATACATTGGTAACATTTGACGCAATGCTGGTCGATGAAGAAAAGCCGCCTGAATAAGCAGGGAATATATCTTTCAACTTCACCACCGAGAGGTAAAATATGCGGATGGCATTGGTGACAATACTACTTTTGGCAACCGCAGCGTTACCATTAGGTTCAACAAATACCGGCGGTGTAATGACTGTCGAATTATCGATTGAGAAGTATGATTGGCTGTCGAATGAGACAGTTGAGTTTAGTGTAGAGGTATCAAATGCTCCGTTTAACAACCAATACAATGCAAACTACACGATCCACGATTTATCGGGCAATCCAATCAAGACGGGAACTCATAATTTCATCAGTTCAGGCCCAAATACTCAATTTCCCATCACATTGCAACACTTTTATAACGCGTCAAATTTTTATTTTGTTACCATTGAAATTGTTGATTCAACAGGACAAGTGAAAGCCAGCGAGGAACTATCGTTCATGACTTTCCAAAACACAATTGTACCACAAATCTCGAATTTACTGGTATTCGGTGATTCACTGAGTGATATGGGCAATGCCAAGGATAGCGTGCTCAATGTCCCCGACGTTCCGCCATATTGGAAAGGTAGATTTTCCAACGGGCCGGTTTGGATTGAATATCTGTCTGCAGCATACGGCCTGACTACCACAGTTGGGTCACTGACTGAGCCCGGTGATAATCGGGCGTTTGGCGGTGCCCAAACCGGCCCGGGTTTTTCCTATGTATTACTACCAAATGTTGGAACTCAAATAACCAACTATTTTGCCAATGTTCAGTCATCAATCGCTAGTACTGATGTAGTAACTTTATGGGCAGGAGGTAATGATTTCCTTTACGGAACTGCCAATTCTGACACTATCGTTGCGAACATGGAGTCACATATTAGGCAACTAGAAAATGGAGGGGCAACCAAATTTATTATTCCAAATCTTCCTCCGCTAGAAAAGACTCCAGAAATCCTGAGCAGAAGCCAAAATCAACAAAGCACAATCGCAACTGAGGTGATTTCATACAATACGAAACTGCTTAATCTTATCAATGACTTGCGAGCAGAATTAACTATTGAAATACATTACATCGACGCTTGGTCACTGTTTAATGACATCGTCGATAACAGTCTAGCATTGGGCATTACAAATACTCAGGATAGTGCATGTAGCGCAGCATCTACTTTGCTACCACTGCCCATTTGTAACAGTGGTTCGACCGTCGCACAGAATCCTGATCAGTACATATTCTTTGACAAAGCACATCCGACAGGAGTGATGCACAAATTTATTTCATATTTCGCCATTCAAACAATCGGAATACCTGACACAGATGGTGATGGAGTAGTTGACTCTGCCGATTTGTGCGATTGGACAGCAAGCGGCCAACAGGCCAATTTAGATGGCTGCTCTTGGCCCCAATTGGACGATGATGCGGACGGAATTAACAATGGTAATGACCTCTGTGCAGATACTCAACCCAGCGCAGTAGTTGACTTATCTGGATGTTCCGCTGAACAGAGAGATTCCGACGGCGATGGCCTAAATGATGCAGTTGACCCATGCCCATTCAGCCCCCCGAGTAACGATCACGACCAAGATGGGTGTACTGATGATGTTGACTTGGATGATGATAATGATTTGGTGGAGGATGTTGATGATAACTGCCCTAGAGGCTTAGTCGGCTTCCATTCCAGTGATTTAGACAATGACGGCTGCGCTGATGCGGAAGATTCTGATATTGACGGAGATTTACTAGACAATGTGATTGAAGTGGACATTGGAACAGATATTTACGATGAAGATACGGATGGAGATGGCTTTATTGACGGCATTGACCGTTTTCCACTGGATCCTACGGAATGGTTGGATAGCGATTTAGACGGTTGTGGTGATAATAAGGACGAATTCCCGTATGATGATACGGAATGCATCGATACTGATGGTGACGGTTATGGTGACAACTACGACCAGTTTCCCAATGATGTCAGTGAATGGTGGGATTACGATGATGACGGGTTTGGCGACAATCGTGATGCTTGCCCAACTCAGTTTGGTTTATCTCTATCCCCAGAAGGTTGCCCAGATCGAGATGGCGATGGCTTCTCCGATACTTCTGATATATACCCTGATGACATGGATGAATGGCTAGATAGTGACGGTGATGGAGTTGGTGATAACGCTGACAGATTTCCTAATAATGCCTCTGAGTGGAGCGATTTTGATAATGATACATACGGTGATAACTCCGATGTATTCCCGAGTGACCCAGAAGAATGGAATGACAGCGATGGTGATACTGTGGGGGATAACTCGGATGTATTTCCTCTGGATTCCACAGAATGGTTAGACACTGATTTAGACGGCTGTGGTGACAACGAAGACGTTTGGCCACTAGACCCAAAGGAATGTTTTGACCGGGATTTCGATGGGGTTGGCGATAATCGAGACCATTTCCCCGATGACCGTTCCGAATGGAGTGATTTGGATGGCGATGGAATGGGGGATAATAGTGACCTATTTCCTTACGACTCCAGAGCTAAATACGATACTGATGGTGATGGAGTCGCTAATTACTATGATACATTCCCCAATAGCGCAACTATGGACTCATGGTTCGATTTATTACTACGCATTTCTTTGTTAGTTAGCATAGTAGGTTTTGCTGTCATGCTCTTCCGTAATAAGAGGACACAGCGTACCGACTTAGGTCAGTGGATGTTGGAAAGTAGTGAGGAAATGCTACAGACTGACGAGGAAAGTAATGGCTTGGATAGGCCATCTGGACCACCTCCGCCAGATTCGTTTAACTAATTATTCAATCCGTAAATCAAGCACGACATGGCGGATGTGCGGAGCATACCATTTTACTTTCTCAACATGCAGCAGTGATACACTACTGAAATCGCAGTGCTGCAAAGCATAATCACTGATTACATCAATACAGTATTTAGTAAAACTATCAATTTCAGAGTCGTTGAGGTTCATGTGAAGATGGAGAATTCCACCCGAATTCTTCAGGCAATCGACAGCTAATCGCCATGTCGGCTCAGATGATGGCAAGATGCCAAGGTGAACTCGATCTGCTACATTCCGAAGCTTTGGTAAGGTTTCCTGATTATCTCCATGCAGTATCGTTAGACGATCCGTAACCTTGTTCAATTCAGCACCGCGCGTCAACGCTTGAATGGAATTTGGATTCAACTCGCAAGCGTAAACCTGTTTGGCATTTGACCTTACCAACATCGGTAATGTATAGTATCCGATACCTGCAAAAGCATCAACAATACACTCACCGGTCATATCGATGTCTCCGATGCGATGTCTTTCGGTGACATTACCTGATGAGAACATGACTTTGGTGACGTCGAGGTAAAACTTAACGCCGTGATCGATGAACTCAACCTCCCCAGAGTCACCGTAAATCATTGTTACTTGGGATGAGCGCAAGTTGTCGGTGGCGATTTCTGCTTGCCTTGCTAGGCGATTAACTTTGATATTGCGGCAGATAATTTCCCAAACACGTGCCTCAAAACCCGACTTGGATTTCATCACGGCGTTCCACTCTGGAGAATTTAGTGACTCTTTGGGAATAACTGCAAGGTCACCAAACAAGTCCCATTTGGTTGGTAGTAGCTCTTTCATGTCATCTGTTATTGCTACCGCCTCATCATCGAACAATTGAGCAATCTCTGCGGCAATTGCTTGTGCCGGAGTGCATTTACCGATATTTTGTGATAACGGTAAACTTGCTATGGAATGAGTATCCTCCGAGAACCAATCGAGATTCATCAACGCGGCTTCACTAGTGATTGGTAAAGCGATGTTACGCTCAAATTCCTGAGGTTTGTACTCTAGATTGAGTAACTCGGACTCCAGTAATTTTTCCCTGACATCTGCCGCAATAGATTTGTCAACCAGTAGAGATTTTATTCCACCATTGTCCTTTGTCTTGTCAGTCACGCTAATTCCACAAGGGGAATGAATTTCAATGTCACTATCGTAGCGCCTACTATGCCCGGAGTGACAGTCGCCAGTTCGAGGAGGACAATCATACCTATTCCTCTCATGGTAATCATGCTCACAACGCATCTTTTTACACCACTCGTGGCGGCAGATGGAATGGAAAGTTGTAGCGGCGATGCATCAAGTGATGGTTATTGTGATGATTACAACCACAACCATGATTACACTCAAAATCATCCTGACTGGATTAATGGTACCTACGATTTCACCTTGCTGGATACTGGAACGATTGAACTTAACATGGTCTGGGCAATTCATGAATTCGATCGAGAAAAGGTTGGCTTAAATGACGCTTTTTCCACTACTATTCTAGAAGACCAAGATAATCTCGATAGCGATGATGGCGCTCCAGCAGATCTGCTTCGACAAAATCTAGGTAAGCGCGTTGGCGGTAGTGATGGACCGACGGTTCAACAGAAACTGATACTCGAATTAAGTAATTCAGTTCAGGAATCGCTCGAAAATATTGGTAATCTAGAGGATATAGATACAGAATACGTCAATAATATCGAGCAAGAGGGCGTCGTTACTACCTGTTCTATCGATAACACGACTGATTCAGTATACGGTGGCGAAAATGCCGCCGTAAATAATGTCTTTCAGCCGCCAATTTGTATAGGCACAACCGCACGATTACAGTTGACCGATACTAATTTTGGTATTCAGTCGACCGGAGGGTTGAACCTCGATGATGCTTTTGAGGGCATGTTAGTGATGGGTGCAGAGATAGACCTTGAATTGAAATTGTTGACCATACCTGGGTCAGTTGGTTATTATTCATTCACCCCACCAGATTATGCAATGATTACAGAATTACCAGTTAGTGAAGCCGACTCGCAAACGCTTATCTCAGATACCCTCGCTTCGTGGGAAGTGAATCGGGCTAATCCGGTTGCTGGTGATGGCAATGAAACCAACATATCGGTCATTCTTGGCCACAAAGATGGTTATGCTAATACAAATACGGTGAGTATAGCCGAGGATAGCAAAGCGCTTGATTT
>DALZ01000144.1:10440-14937 GCA_002496955.1 Euryarchaeota archaeon UBA128
ATCAACCACCTAAGTGATACGGTGATGAGTGACTGGGGAATATCCTTGCTTGAACTGTCTGAATCAGCAACGTTACCGGTGGTGACATCTGATGGTATTCGTCTGGCATATCACAATGGCTTGTTACCACTGGACGACATTGCTTCAGCATTCCCAATTGAGGATATTGCTGAGGGTGTAGGGGAATCCGTGGGCACTGATGCTGCAATTGCCATGAATCCTCTGTCTTGGATACAAAATAGTGCATCAGAAGACAGCCTAGATCAGCCTGGAGGTTTAAGTTACCTTCATTCAGATTGTCCAAAACCGAATAACGGGTATTATTGCCTGAGGGGCCCCTCGGCGATGGGTAATGATTATCCGGTATTTCTCCGTTCGACAAGTGAACCGTTTTCAGCCAGTCTAATCGACATACTGAAAGATAATTTTGGTGGTGGTGATTTAGAACAATACACAGAGGTAATTCAGGAAAGCGACTTACGCAATCTGTTTAACAGTGGAATATCTATTGAGAGTGTTCTGCAAGGAGACTTGTTAGATTCGGTCATTCCTGATGACCTTCCTCCCGCTGAATTAACCCTAGAAATCATTTTGCCATCGTGGGTTAGAACAGTAGACGGAGGTGACCGATTGACCTTACAAAAAACCCTAGAAGGGACCTCAGATGTTGATATTTCACTTGCTGGAAGTGATCCGTACGATTGGCGCACAGATATCATGGATGAAGATATGAATGTAATCTGTACTTCATTACAGAGAACCTGTATTAGTAGTTCTGTAGAATTAGATATCTCTGCATTACGCATTAAAGAATGGTCACAATCAGTCTCACTAGATTTTGCTCTCGATGCAGAGGTTTCGATATATCGGGTAATTGTACCGCTAGACGACATAAATCAAAGCGAATCAGCACAGATAAATTTTGAATCTGCACCATCGGACCTGCTGCGCGTTGGTCTAGATATTGCGAGCCGTTTGGCTGAGCCAAAAGTATTCGATAATTTAGGTAATATTTGCCGTGACGACCAGGACTATTCAGTTTGTGAGGAAAACCTGTCAATGGTGTTCACGCCCGAAGGAATAACTGAATTTTCTGTTGATATTGGGAAGATGATAACCGATTTTATCCACCAAAGTAGTGCCGAGATACCTAACGAGCCAGATTCACCATACGGGGCCGTTGACCTGACTGGTTTTCAAATCGAAACCGTGGTTGATGGCCTGTCAGGACTCGATCAAGACATCGGCGATGACGATCCAATAACTCTCAGCGTGAATATTCCAAAAGTCGAATTCAAACTTGAGCTAGATGGCAATATGGGCGAAATAATTGACGGCGACACCAGTAGCCTTCGATTAAATTTCTTTGCGAACGCATTTAGTGAATTGATAGTTAATCCAATGGTTTCTGCGGCTGAACTACTTGGCTCATCGCTAACAAATGGCCTTGTTTCGGGCGAAGGTATCACTTATCCGGCACCCGAGGGCGAGGCAACTTCTTACACTTTTACTGGTAATAGTTCAATCAATGAGGATTATGATCTATCCATAACCGGTCCAATTTCTGTTATTCTTCCGCGCGGAATAACGATTGAAGATGTAGAGGATACCTCGGGCAATCTCGTGATTACAGAAGTCGGTAAACGACAGAAAATCACCTACAATATTCCAGTGGGTGACTTTGAGGATACTATTACGTTTAGGATTAAGGTTTCTTGGTTCTATTTACTCGTGCAGTTTTGGGTCTACCCGACCTTCGTAGTATTGTTGATGGGCCTCTTTATCCGTCGTCGTAGAAGGAAAAAGCGCTTGAAGCGTGAACGAAAATCAGCTGCAGCCCAGCGGACCACTAAGGTGGCTATTGGGGATAGTGAATTTGCTGATTTGAGGGGTTTCAAAAGCGAAGGCTTGCATGGAGAACTCCAACAATTCGAGGACTATTCAACACAGCCTGCACCTTCAATGATTGATTTGGGAGATGAGCGATTTGATTAGTTGTTAATCGCGTCAAAGATTCGTTTAGCTAAAGCAGGGCCAATACCAGGGACGGTCTTGATATCCTTTTCACTAGCATGGAGAATTTCTTTTCTGCCACCGAAGTGACGGATTAGGGTTTGAAATTTCTTTGCTCCAAGGCCGACTACATTTTCCAGCGGGTCAGAGAACTTTTTCTTACTCCGTCGCTGCCTGTGGAAAGAATTGACAAACCTATGTGCTTCATCTCGGGCGTGGATTAACACTCTACCACGCCGGTCTAAAACTAGTGGCTCCTTGCCATTGCGATACACAGTTTCTTCTCGCTTGGCTAATGCGGCAACAGCAAACTCATCCGCAAATTTTGACTGATTTATCATCTTAGTAATCATATCTAGGTGGGTCTGCCCGCCGTCTAACAACAATAAGTCTGGCCATTCAGTTTGGCGTTTCATCCAGCGCTCTACAACCTCTTTCATCATCCGCAAATCATCTAGTTGTTCGCCCTTGACAGTATATTTTCGGTATTCGTCTTTGAACGGTCTGCCGTCCTTAAAACACACACTAGCACCGACTCTGTGGTCACCTTGAATTTGCGCCATATCAAAGCATACTATGTGGTCAAGGTTTGGCATTTCGAGAAGTTTTGCCCCATCGTCTGCGGCTCTCTTCTCTAGCGAACCACTGGTCTTATTGACGAATTTTATCAATTGAATTTCGGCATTTTGCGCGGCTAATTGCATCAACGTCACGAAATCCCCACGCGACGGAGTCCTCACCTCAACGGCTGATTCTCGGCGGGTTTGTAACCAATCCTCCACACCATCAAACAATGGTGTAGGAGTAATCAGTAATTTTGGCGGGCACCGGTTTGCGTAGTGGTCGGCAACGAACATCGATATGGTTTCACCAATATCACCTCGATGAATCATCTGCCAAGATTCCTGACCTTTTACTACCCCGTCATCAGCGTGTAACACAACAATAGCGGCTAAATCTCCCTCATTAGCAAAGCCAATTGTGTCGCAGTCGCGATAGACTTTGCTCGATACAATGTGTTGGCTGGTAGTGGTCCGAATAGCCTTAATGAGATCTCGGTGCCTAGCCGCAACTTCATATTCTAACATTGCTGAGTGTGAGTCCATTTTGATGGTTAATTCCTCTATCAATTTACCGGCATTGCCGTTCAGAATTTGTCTTACTGCAGTAATTCTTTGGAGATAATGTTCAGCAGAGCCCGAATCAACATAGCCAAAAGGAATATTCCCCTTGTCATCTCTCAAGCCGAATTCTCGGCGTAATAATTTCATCACTTGTTTTGCAGCACCTGCATTAGGGAATGGGCCCCAAATTTCAGCGCCCTTTGGGGGTCTTCTGGTGTAGAGAATTCTTGGCAACTCATCCGAGCTTAATGCCAGGTAGGGGAATGATTTGTCATCTTTGAGCATTGAATTATAACGCGGTTTATGTTCTCTGATTAGTTGGCGCTCAAGAATTAGTGCTTCGTGCGGTGACGCAGTCACAATACATTCTATGTCATCTGAGCGTTCGACTAATTCTGGGATCATCGCTCGGTCTGGATTATTAGAAAAATATGCCCTTATCCTTTCATTGAGTTTCGTCGCCTTACCGATGTACAGTACACGGCCTTGTTTACTCTTGAACAAATATACCCCTGGCTTCTTCGGCAGATTGACCGATGTCAGGGTAACGGGCATGCTATGTCCTCAAGGTCCGCACTGAAAAGGTCGAGTATGAAATTTGGGTGAAACAGTTGGCAATTCAATTGATAACTGGTAATACCTCGCAGCAACAGTAAACATGGTTTCGAAAGCCCAACTTCGGATATTGGCCTGGTTAAACAAGTATCCGGATAGTTTGACGACGGCTTGGGATGTGACGAGGGAGATATCTCAGCCGGGTATCGCTGAAGGGCTTGGTGTTGTTCGTTCCGCACTAAACTTACCACTTAGTGCCTTACAGCAATCTGGGCTAATAACCAAGCGCACAGCCCATGTAATCGGTGGCGGTAATCGTCGTCGACAGGTATACCATCTCAGCCCAGAGGGTCGTTCATATGTGCAAAAAAACAATATTGACCTGATTAAACCAAAGCCACAAAACAAGATACTCGGCAGTCCACCAGTGATTAGTGAAATATTCGGCAGGGATACGGAACGCCAGCAGTGTGAGCAATTACTCGAGGAGAATTCCCTTCTGATAACGGGCATGCCGGGTATCGGAAAATCTGCATTTGTTCACAGTCTTTGTGTTGAGTTAGGAAAGCAAATATCGGTTAGATGGGCCGTGGCAAATCAATTTTCAGATTATTACACAATAGTCAATGACTGGTATCCAGATGAGTCATTTCCTCTAGATATATCTGCTATTAGCGCTAAACTACAAGACTCTCAGTCAATACTGGTAATAGATGACATAAACTTGGTTAGCGATCGCCATATTACAAAACTGAAAACACTACTAGAGAATTTGATAGCTCAATCATCACTGAGGTTAATTCTA
>DALZ01000068.1 GCA_002496955.1 Euryarchaeota archaeon UBA128
AACAAGGCTGCGCCTTGGTGTGAATCATGCTCAATAACATTGAATGTTGATTTCGTTGGTAAACCATGTCCACAGTGTGGAGATGTTTTAGCGATGCGCTCGGCCAAAATGAGTAAATCGTTGGGTAATACTGTTTCTCCAGAAGTGATGATAGAGAAGTATGGTGCTGATACCGTGCGATTATTCATCCTGTTCGCCGCTAATCCAACAGCCGGCATGGATTGGTCTGATATTGCATTAGAAGCTAACTATCGGGTAATGCTACAACTACAAACCATACCTGACATGATACTAAACTGGGGCCACAATCCAACAGAAATTGATAATTGGTTAATCGCTAGACTAAAACAAAGGGTTGTAGAATTTAAGCATGCAATGAGCAACTATGATTTGAGAAGAGCCGTCGAAATATCACACTACGAGCTGATTAAGGACGTTAACTGGTATACTAGAAGAGGAGGAGATAATGTCGGAATTGGGCGCACTGTGTTGGAATATTGGACCTATCTTATTTCTGTCTCAACCCCCCACCTTGCTGAGGAATGGGGCCAGTGTTTGTCATTAGAAAAACTAGTTTCAGCATCACAAATACCTGAATTGACAGAAGCCGATGATGCTGAAAAAGCAGTATTGGATTACGAATTTATTATGCGCGGGGTGCTTGAGAATGCCCGAAAAGTTTTGTCAATTGCTAAGAAGCACCTTGGAGGTGAAGCACAAAAGTTAACTTTGATTATCTCTCCAGAGTGGAAAAATCGTTTGTCGAGAGAAGCGATTACTTTTATTGGTAACGGGGGGAACGTAAAGCAGTTTATCGGCGAATTGAAAGAAATGGATTTTGTTAACAGCGACAACATTGGCCAGGTACTAGGATTTTGGAACAAACGCATGCTGAGCCAGATCTTCAAGTGGGATGACAAATCTAAGTCAATGATTATAGATGAGATTGATGAATTTACTCTGTTGACTGAGAGAGCATCATTCATTGCCAAAGAGTTAGCAATTAGTGATGTTGTGGTGGTAACTGCGGAAAATTATGCTGGTGAAGATGGAAGAGAAAACGCTGCCTTACCATTAAGCCCGAGTATCGTATTTGCATGAATGTGATGGACATGCAACAACCAAATTTGGTGCTAAGATGTAGAGTGCCAAAAGCACAACTAACCATACTAGAAATGAACCTGCTCAATCTTAACAATTGGCCTATGTGGAATAAATATGCTAGCCGCATCTTGTCTGAAAAACAAGGCCAATTATCAATAAATCAACGCTTCGATCTCCATCGCATAATTGCTCAACAACTAATTGAGGATATGTGGTTAGTTAGATGTGTAAAACAGGGGAAAAATCCAAAATTTTGCCAACTTATCTTGGAGTGGCAAGGTCAAACTATCAATGGTAGAGTTTCTGCATTGGCGATAAAAGAATTAGTCGTTGACATTACAATTTTACATGAGCTAGAAGAAGGTGTGGAGGTAACTGCTTGGTGGAAGGTTACCCGTTTGAGTAGTGCCTTGGGATTTGGCAGTAGACTATCTCGAAAGATTGTGCAACAAATCTTTGATGATTTAACAAAATATGGAATTAGCCGATTTGAAGAATGACAACATTACCGTCCAGATAACGCGGCAAAGTAGGGAATGGTTCAAAGAATGTCGCCTTCGACGACTTCGCGTGACAACCAACAATCAACGCAAAAAATCACGGTCACAAAAAGGGCGCCGACCAAAACAATATGGAACAACAAGAAAACATGTTTTGATTGAAAGAAGCAGAGGTTATATTGCAGAGGTCGAACAACGGGCAAACGATAGATTTGATTCAAAAATAAAACCAATGGGCATCCCCAGTGAAACCCTACCCCCTAAAAAACACGCATTTGATTGGCAAATTAACCCAGTGCCCTTGAAAGATGAGGAAACCTTGGCTAAATTTGTCATCCGTAAGGGTGAATTCGGTTGGTTAGATGATGACAGAGTTGATGAAATTGCGCAATTTGTTGATGATAAAAATATGACACTTGATCAGGCATTATCATTGCGCTCAGCACTGCTTCAGCAGAAAACGGTGTATAGTCACGGCAGATTAAAATCGAGAGCAAAAGCATTACTGCGGCTGTATAATGAAGGCGTAAGTGTAGTCGACCTTTCAACGCGATTCGACTTTCCCCCAATGAATATTTTTCGCGTGATTTTAGGCGAAAAACGTTGGTCAAAATCTAAAATCAAGGAGTGTCTGCGAGACCCTAGTAAAATGCGGAAACGAGAACGCGAAGAATTTGAAAAGGCAGAGGCTGCGGATAGGGTTTCCAATGTTGACCAATCAGAAACCCATACCAGAGCTGATTTGTTTGAGGAAATACTGGCAGACTGGTTTGAGTCAAGGGGAGTCAAGATAAGACGTCAAACTGAAATGGTTTTTGAACAACGGCAGGAGCACGGACGACCAATAAATACGCCTGATATACTGTTCCTTGATCATGTTGAGATTAATGGCCAGCCGGTGGCATGGATTGATGCAAAACATTTCTATGGTGCTGATGTTGCATTCCAAAGAAAGAAGATGGCAAAACAAATGTCCAGATATATCGATGAATGGGGTAGTGGAGCAGTGGTTTATCGACACGGGTTTAGTGAAAACCTGTTTATCCCGGGATGTCTAATGCTCGATGCGGGAGTGCTTGATCTATCAGCTATGTCTTAGATTCAATGATCAATCTCTGTAATCATTGAGGCCAATCCTCGCTCAATAAAAGCCGAATTAATC
>DALZ01000028.1:0-1779 GCA_002496955.1 Euryarchaeota archaeon UBA128
TTTAAACAGTGGTGTGATGATTATTTCTTTATCAAACATCGCGGCGAGTGTAGGGGCGTGGGTGGAATATTTTTTGATGATATCAACGATGCAAGTAGAGAGGATTGCTTCGCCTTTGTTACCGACTGCGCTGAAGCTTTTCTAACATCATACCTACCAATACTAGAACGGAGAAAGGACCTGCCCTTTTCCGACGAGCAGAAACAATGGCAACAAATTCGTCGTGGTAGATATGTCGAATTCAATCTAGTTTATGACCGCGGAACGACTTTCGGATTGACCACTAATGGAAGGATTGAGAGTATCTTAATGTCTTTGCCGCTGACATCTCGGTGGGAGTATTGTCATGAGGTTGCCGCTGATAGCGAAGAAGGCCAATTATTAGAGGTGCTAAGACATCCACGCGATTGGGTTGAACTCTAAATAGAGTTGAGATTATGTCGAGTCTGCAGAACTGGATTAACCATGGCGAAGAGATACGACGGCCACTAATGGTAAACCCCAAACTAGCACACTCAACCACCGTTGTTATTGTCGGCGGGGGACTTTCAGGCATGTGTTGTGCCTATCGAATTGCGACAATGCGGCCGGATGTCAAGGTGATTGTTCTTGAGCAATCACAACGACTTGGCGGCGTGATAAGCACGTGGCAAGACGGTGAATGGATTTGCGACTTAGCAGTAAATGCAACTCGTCCCCATCCAGCATTTTGGCGACTTATCAAAGATTTAGGATTGGCTAGCAAATTCAAACCTTCAAGGCATCAGGCACAAGCACGTTGGGTGCTATCCAGAGGTAGACGGCATAGACTTTCATGGCGGAGCCTGTTTAAGATCGGGCCGCTTAAACTCTGGAAATCTGTAAAGCAATCAAGAGTCGGTGGCCGGTCTGTCGCACAGGTGATTCCGCACAAGGCAATTGCTGACGCGCTGTGCCTTGGGATAGTAAACGACACAGCGGAACATGTCGATGCGGATTTCTTGCTGCCGAGTTTAACCGGTTTCGGTGATTCACCGCCGATAAAAAAGCGTAAATTAAATCGGTTAATCGCTGAAACATATCCAATATTTACCCCCAAAAAGGGCAGTATCGCGTCAATTGATGGAGGTATGGCGACACTAATCAAGTCCCTTGGCGAGAAATTATTGCAGATTGAAAATGTCGAGGTCTTGTTCAGTCAATCGGTAGCTTCTGCGCAAACGGTTGCCGAACGCTTTGGTATTGGACTAGAATCAATTATTTGGGCAGCACCAGGTAACCGAGCGGATTACTCTGAATCAAAATTATCTATTTTTGCCATTGGCTATCGCAATGAACAAGTTGCTAATGTAGAGGTCGGTTATGGTACGTTGATTCCTGATGCTGAGTTGCCAATTAGCGGAATATTGAATGAAAGCGACTTGCATTATTCAAAGCGCGCCCCAAATGGCCATAGACTATTTCGTCTGATGGTGCCGCATAGTCGTTGGAATGGTGACGAACAAACAGTGTTGTCTTGTGCTGAGAATTTGCTTGGTACTAATCCAGAGCTATTTGTCAAAATAGGAGAGCGCTCCATACCGCGTTATCAACCGGGTTATCTAAGAAATATTGCCGGGTTGGATAAATCGTATTCTCAAGTAGGATGGGCGGTGAGTGGTGTATCCATTACTCATGTTGTCGATGAAGCAGAACGTGTTGCTGAGTTATTTATCGAATGAATGATGTAGAACTTCTTTGGACACAGAAATAGATTTTCCATCGGACGATAATTCTGGCATAGCCTCATAGTCTGCAGCA
>DALZ01000028.1:2157-3068 GCA_002496955.1 Euryarchaeota archaeon UBA128
GTAAAGGTATAGGTCGCAAAATCTTTGCACCATTGTTGGTCTACGTTTAAGCAATCAACGGCATATACATTGCCACCCCACTCTTTGGCATCCTCTACTAATTCATGACCGAGTTCATCAGTGGTTTCCAAGCAGTCGGCAACGAAACTTGGCGAATAAACGACAATCTCTTTCTTGCCCTCTTTTATCAATTCTTCAACAACATCCTCAGTATACGGTGTAATCCATTCTTCTGACCCAAACTTACTTTGGAATGTCATCATTGTTTGTTCTGGAACTATATTCTGCAAGCGATCAACAATGAGTCGGTAAGTCTCATAGCAATGACGGTAATAATCATCTCCCTTTTCTAAAACTCGGCGTTTCTGCATGCCGTGGAAAGTTAGCAGTAACATATCGGGATCGATTCCCTGTTGCTTCAACTGCTGAAGTTTTTCATCAACAATTCTGACTGAATTATCAATAAATGCGTGGGTTCTGTGGAAGTTGGTAATAACCTCAAAGTTGGGAATCTTAACGCGTTTAGATAATTCTTTACCAAGTGAGTCTATGCCTGAAGCGACAGTACTTTCAGAGTACTGCGGGAACATTGGAATAACCATTAATTTAGTTGCCCCGACGCCGTTTTTCAAATCCTCTTCCCAACTGTCATACACTTCGTTGACATAAGGTGGCGATAGCAGGAATGCATGGTTGACCTCAACATATCCCTCTGTGTCAATTGTTTTCAGTTCCTGCTCGACCTGTTCAGTAAACTGAATGGTATTAGTAATCAGTGGGAAACTTTCACCGTCCCAAATTCTTTCATACAACTTTGCTGATTTCCTAGGTCGCAATGGTAACACAAAACAATTCAGAATAATTTTCCAAACCAGTGGATTCCAATCGATTAATCTCGGGTCGCCTAAGAA
>DALZ01000027.1 GCA_002496955.1 Euryarchaeota archaeon UBA128
GATATGCCACTTTGTGAGGCAGTTATAGTCCATACCGGAACCGGTGCCGCTCTCTCCGGTATGAGGCCAATGGTCGAGATTCAATTTGGTGGTTTTGCTGCACTCGGTTTTAATGCGTTGATAAACAACGCTGCTATGCTGCGGTGGCGTTGGGGTGCTGACTGCCCAATGACGATTAGAATTCCACTCGGTGCCAAAACCCGCTCTGGGCCATTTCATGCTAACATGATTGAATCTTGGTTTGCTAATGACCCGGGTATAATCTTGCTGGCCCCTGGTACGCCGCAAGATGCCTATGATTTGCTGGTTGAAGCAGCCGAAATACAAGACCCGGTAATATTACTCGAGCACATAGGGTTGTATGGCCTAAGAGGGGGATTAACCGGCTGGGGTCAAAATATCAATCAAAAAGTAGACACAAAGCCAGTTAATAAGGCAATAGATGATAATCAAAATTACAAGATAGGTAAAGCAGAGGTTGTGCGTGGTGGACGCGATGTCACTTTAGTTACTTGGGGCGCGATGTTACATGTCGCAAAACAAGCATCAGATGCGTTGTCCAGTGAAGGCATCGAGGTTGAGATAGTTGACTTACGCACAATCATCCCTTTTGATGCAGACACATGCGTAAATTCCGTGATGCGAACTGGTAGGCTGGTTATCTTACAAGAAAGTCAGTGGAGTGGTGGTCTTGGTCACACAATCCAAAGCCGGATTTTAGAATCTTGTTTTTACATTCTTGAATCTGCGCCTTGTGTTATCGGTGCCTTGGATACACCAGTTCCATTTTCTCCGCCGTTAGAAAATCATACTATACCATCAGTTAGTCATGTCATAGAGATGATAAAGACTACCTGCAGATAACATCGAATCCCAATAACTGAGTTAGGCAAAAATAATCTCCTTGTGATACAGTTTCGTTCATTTACCAGTTGCTTGTGGCCAATCCATGAGCGACTACCACATAGCTATACTTCCAGGCGACGGAACTGGGCGAGAAGTTGCACTTGAGGCCCAAAAGATTCTCAACACCATCAGTGAAAACACCAACATAGGATTCGAGTTGAACGAAATCGATTGTGGTGGTCAACATTACCAAGAAACTGGAGAAGAATGGGCCGAGGGCTCGTTCGAATATTGTCGCGATGAAGCAGATGCCATATTCCTTGGAGCAATCGGTCATCCAGGAGCATATTTACCAAATGGTGATTTAGCAGGCGGCTCGGTAATACTTGGGTTACGTTCTGGCTTAGACCTTTATGCTAATGTCAGACCAGTCAAGCTTTTTGATGGAGTAATGCACAAAGTGCACGGAAAGTTTAGACAGATTTGGCAGCCAGATATGGTTGACATGACTATCCTAAGGGAAAATACTGAGGGGTTATATCATTCATTATTGAAGCGCGCATCAAATCGTGCACAGGGTTTGGAAGAATATGAGATTCCGGAGGTCAGTTTTCCGGATTTACATGGTGAGGTTGTTTACGATCCTCGACCAATTTCTTCGCACGGAACTGAACGTTTGGTAAGGATGGGCTTTGAAATTAGTAAGACGCGCAACGGAGCGCCAGCAGATGGAGTTAGCCGAGTTTCTTGTATCGACAAAAGCAATGTTACCAGAGGCTGTCAATTGTTTCGAAAAACCTTCGATAATGTTGCAAAGAATTATCCAAACATCACAACGGATTACGGTTATATTGATGCTTTTACTCAGTGGCTGACTAGAACTCCAGAGCATTATGATGTGGTTGTTACATCAAACATGTTTGGAGACATTGCTACTGATTTAGCCTCAGTATTACAGGGAGGAATGGGTATGGCAGGTTCTGGAAACATCGGCGACAAACATGCATTTTTCGAACCAGTTCATGGTTCTGCACCCAAATATGCTGGGATGAATAAGGTCAACCCAATAGCGTCAGTGAACTCGATTCAGATGATGATGGATTGGTTGGGTAGAAAGAATAACAATAGCGAGATATTGACTGTCGCCTCAGCAATAGAACAGAGTGTATCGCAACACTTGTCTGATGGTAAACATTTGACTTATGATTTGGGCGGCGATGCAACATGCAGTGCCGTTGGTGATTTGATTGCTGCAAGGCTGGCAAAAATACTATCCGAACTGTGACTAGAATTTTTTTGGAACGCTAACAGCACTCGTGTTCTCTAGATCTATATCTTGTTCATCTTCATCGAGGATAACAGTAATTTCCTCTTCTTTGGCAGTCGTTTTTTTGACAGCGGGTTCAAATTTATTGATGTGCTGCTGCAGTAGTTCAAATTCAATTTCAAGGTCTTCCATTTCGTCTCTAACCGCCTCAATCTTCGCATTAATTCTCGATGCGAGTTTTTTCAGTTTGCGCAGGACGCGGTCTTCGGCCATGAACACTCCAGGCAACTAGGGTTTTTGAATACAGTCCCATGGTAACAGGTCAAATCTGTCCGACGCTTCAGCCAATAAAGTCAGAATTTTATTTATCATAATTGTGAATAAGTGATACGGTCTAGGGCTACCATGGCGCAAGAGGGTAAGTTGATGGGAATTCCACAATTACTCCAATTCAATACCCTAATTATTCTAGCGACTTTGTTCCTTGCAATAGTTGGTAGTCAGATTTTGTCCACTAACCTCGGGGGAAACAACATAATTTATTCGATTATTATCCTTTTACTGGCTCTTGGTCTGTTAGTAGTGTCTGCAGATTTTTTCATTGAAGGGGCGAAGGGACTTGCCCGCAGGGGTGGAATACCAGAGGTTGTAATTGGGTTGACCATCGTGTCAATTGGCACATCACTACCAGAGATTCTGGTCACCTCAACCTCAGCATTGAATGTGAACGAAAATAAGGAGGTTGCTGACTTTGCTATTGGAGGAATCCTCGGCTCAGTGTTAGTTCAAATAACTTTGATTTTGGGTTTTGTTGCACTTGTCAAAGGACTAAAGATACGACCTTCGTGGTTGAATCGTGATGGTTTAATTATGATGCTGTCTCTATTACTGATGACGTTTTTCCTCATAAGTGATGAAGGAATCACCCGGCTGGAAGGTTTTATTTTGTCAAGTCTTTATGTAGCTTATATCAGCTGGTTGCTATATAACAGAAAGGAAATAATGGACGAAGAATCGAGTGGTGAAGCAGAATCAATTGAATTGAAAAGCCTGTCATGGTCGGGCGCTGCGTATTTCGTTATGGTATTAATCGGTTTAGCGTTGGCCGTCTTTGCTGCACATCATCTAGTAGTTAACGCAAGCGACCTTGCCTATGAAATGGAAATACCTCATTCGATAATTGGCACAGTCGTTTCAGGGCTTGGCACCTCTCTACCAGAATTGACCATCGCTTTTATGGCTGCAAAACGTTCTCAAGGCGTGGCCATTGGAACTTTGATTGGATCAAACATCACCGATCCATTGTTATCTATCGGTGTTGCGTCAATGGTCCATCCGCTATACCTTACTGATGCGGGTTCTAATATGATTATGCTCGTTATCTTGCCAGCATCTATAATCAGCACAGCAGTTGCATTGTTACTAATGCGAACTTCATATGAATTTAGAAAATGGGAGGGTATGACTTTGATAGTTTTATACTTCATTTTCTTAGCCGTGTGTGAATACTTCAGAAGAACTGGTTTCTAAACCATGAAATCTTAACCCTCTACCTTCTCGGAGCGCCATGGTCAACTTCAAACTTGATGATATGCAAGAGGGTCTCAGAGACCTTGCACACGAATTCGCCATTGACGAAATTAGGCCCAATGCAGAACATTGGGATGCAAATTCTGAATATCCTAAAGATGCTATCGCCGCAGCTCACGACTTGGGCATCCTAAACTTGCATATTCCAGAGCAATATGGTGGTTTGGGATTGGGTTGCATGGAAGAGGTATTGGTTAACGAGGAGTTGGCATGGGGCGACCCAGGCTTTGCCACAGCAGCCTACGCAACTGCCCTTGCATGCGCTCCATTGATCACTGGTGCTACCGAAGAACAGAAGGAAATATGGTTGCGCAGAGTTGCTGAACAGGGGCATTTAGCATCCTATGCTGTAACCGAGCCGGGCGCTGGATCCGATGTCGCGGCATGTAAAACAACGGCAGTTCTTGACGGTGATGATTACGTAATTAATGGAGAAAAAATGTGGATAACCGGA
>DALZ01000111.1:0-7335 GCA_002496955.1 Euryarchaeota archaeon UBA128
CTTCAATTCTTGAATTTCTTCCCCAGCTAGCGGCAGAGTACCTCGGCACATCTTGAAGCCGTTGTGAGTCGGCATTGGTAGGTGACTGGCAGTAACCATGACTCCGCCATCAACTGGCAAGGTCCAGCACGCATGATAGACGCATCCTGTTGAGACGATTCCCAGATTGAGAACCTTTACTCCCGAATCAGTCAGGCCGCGCATCAACTCATTGGTGAGAGACGGCGATGAATCGCGAATGTCCCTACCAACAGCGAAACTCGCACATCCAAGGTATTTGGCCATTGCACGACCTAATCGATAAGCAAGTTGAGGTGTTAGTTCACCCGTGCCATCACCATTAGCCAAGCCACGAATATCGTAGGCTTTGAAGCAGTGCAGTGGCCATTCGCTCATGACCTTCGCAACAGGTATGTCATTTCAATCATGAGGTTACCAGTCATTTTCGATAGATTGCCAGTAGCACCAACATCACGGTAAAGGTCAACAATAATTCGATTAATGCGTCATATTTCCAACCAACAAGCAACAATAAGCCGGTAACTGGGGTGGCTATTGCTAGTAATTTTGGCCAGGTAAGTATGCCCTTGGGTATCTCGTCGAAATATGGCGAGCCGGGCATACAATCACTCATCTGGTGCCTTGAACAACGATTTCAACCAAAGCCCCTGCTGGTAGTGCCGCAGCAGCAAAAGCGGCTCTTGCAGGTTTTACCTTTAGTTCACTGACCCATGCTCCATAGACTTCATTCATGGCGGCAAAATCATTGATGTCATCGAGTAAAATTTGGGCAAAGCAGATATTTTCGCGAGATAAATCAGCGTTTTTCAGCAGTGTGTCAATCTTATCAAGAGCTCCCTGTGTTTGGGCTTTTATCCCGACGAAATCCACGGCAATTTGACCTGATAACCAAAACATATCACCGGATTGTACTCCTGCAGAATAAGGTCCATATTTTGCCGCTCCGGGTAATTCAATTGCTTGTTTGTCCATGATTCACCCTTGAGTAGGCGGGCCATCAACTTGACTAATCTCCGATGGATTGAGTAATATGAGCAGTTTGGGAGTATTATGCGGACATGCTGGGTTCTAGATCATCCGGCTCATGTTCGCTTGCTTGCACCATTTTTACGCTGCTCAAACAATAATGACGTGATAATCGCCACCAATAGGAAAGAAGTGAAGCACATGATTGAGCAGGGGGATGGCCACATTCCACGACGCCAAATTCATTGGGTTGAGCGACCTGTAGGCAAGCAGAAACGGCGAAAAGCGCTCAGCAGATGGCGCTCTAGTCACAAATTCTTGGCTGAATGTTGTAATACAGGCCAACCCATATCCAGGATTATAGTGATTGGAGCTGCTTTAGAATTAATGGCGTGGTGTTCACCAATCCTGAAAAGACCTATCCGCAGTATTTCACATCGTTATTACATTAGCGATACTGAAGTAAATCATACTGCGCACAACCTTGCTTTGAAATCGGCAACGAACATTATTATTCCAAACCACTGGGATGAAAATTTGGATGGCGGATTTTTGCAAAAAGCATCGACAAAGAGCATCACTGTAAGTCAACTTGATGGCCTTCACGGGCATATTCATCTTACCCCAGGAGTTCATCCAACTACGGTAAGTAGCCCACCAAGAGTGCTCGTAAGATTACTCAAAGGTGATGGTATTCATGACGAAGGTGAGTTAATTCAGATACCCGAACCAACCTACGATGGGCTAGACGTTACCTTTGCTAATGAAGATGAATATTCGGGCAAAGCGTGGGAACTAGATAGGGAATTATCTAGGCATGACGGCGTCATAACCCAATCTGTTACACTTGCCAGCGAAGCAGCTCTGCTGGGCACGCCAACTTTGTTGATAAGCAAAGCAAAACGGGGCTTTCTCAAGCGCCTGCAAGATGATGGCTATCCGTTATTTGTCTGGGACAAACTGTGTGAGGGAGATGATTGGAAGAATATGTTAGCGCAATTTCTTGCCGGAATCCACCTTACTGATGCCATTGAAACGGAAACTTGGCCCAATACACGGCAGCAACTAGCCGATTATTTGTCGATGAAGGTCATTGATTAAACCAATTTTTGATAATTTGCATGTGGTCGCCAGCAAGTGGAACCCCCCCTTCAAGCACGGTTGTAATTGGCCAAAAACGCGCGTCGGCTGCATCATCACCAGCGCTAGGGATGCCCTCATCAGCAGTAACGGAATAAACAACGCTAACGATGTGCTTACGCGGGTCTCGCTTCGGGTCACCCATGACCATCAATAGTTCAGGATTAGAACCACTTAATCCGGTTTCTTCCTCAAGTTCACGCAGTACCGCAATAAGCGGGTCTTCATCACGCTCGACAAATCCGCCAGGTAGGGCCCAATAACCTTCCATGGGTGGGTATTTGCGCTGTATCAAGAGTATTTCATCACCTCGCTTAACTGCCGCATCAACTGCTAATGCAGGGTTTAGCCAACCGTTACACTCATCACAAATAGCCAAATCACTCACCGTATCTGCGCTTGCGGTCTTGGAACGTTTTCACGGCTTTCAACAAGTCTTTTTTCTGGAATGATGGCCAATAAACATCGGTGAAGTATAGTTCAGAATATGCCATTTGCCACAACAAAAAGTTAGAAATCCGTTCTTCACCACTAGTTCTGATAACCAAATCAGGATCGGGCATTTCACCGGTGTAAAGTCGACTAGAAACAGCCTTTTCGTCGATTGAATCGAGCGGCAGGTCGCCTGCTGCGTGTTCTTCAGCAATTGATTGTATAGCGTTTAACATCTCTTCTCTACTACCATAAGCAAGGCAGACAGTGAAGACATATTTGTCGTAATTAGCAGTCTTTGATTCAGCATAATCGATTGCCTGATTTACATCTTCTGGCAATAATTCTCGCCTTCCGATGATTTGTACTTTAACCTCGTTTGCATGAATTCGTTCATCATCAGCAATATCACGCAGCCCCTCAATGTAGAGTTTGAATAGAATATCCAGTTCATCCTGAGGCCGACTAAGATTTTCAGTTGAGAGGGCATAAACGGTAAACCAAGGAATTTCTAATTCAAGGACCCAATCAAGCACAGTCTCTAATTTCTGTTTGCCAATGCGATGACCAAGCCCGGTTGCGAGTTTACTTTTCCAAGCAAAGCGACGGTTGCCGTCCATAATTATCGCTAAATGAGTGACTTTTTCTGGATGCTCAAGCACTTCTTTGAGCAACTTTGACTCGACCGCTTGGCCGAGCACATCGCCCATTCGCTCAGAAATCCCCATGTCTGCCCCAACTATCGGAAACCGACAGAGTGTATGAGTCCATCCCTTTGCTATGTGAATTCTCAAACATGATTTTCAACCGCGCTACTGTGGCATAAATATGCGTGTGGTGAGCCTTGTACCCTCATTGACCAAGACATTGTTTGATTTGGGCATGACTGCTAATGAGGTGATAGGCCGAACACCATGGTGTATTCATCCACACGGGCTTGTCGATGATGTAGAGTTTGTCGGGGGAACAAAGAACCCCCGAATCGAGAAAATTCGGGCGCTCAAACCTGACTTAATAGTAATGGATAAGGAAGAAAATCCGCTCAAGGTCTTTCAAACACTGAGTGCAGAGGGCTTCAATATTTTTGTTAGTGAAGTGGAAGCGCCAGGAGATGTCCCGCAAATGTTGCGAGATTTAGGTCAGGCCTGTGGCCGAACTTCAGCCGGTGAACAATTAGCCCTGCAGTGCGAGGATTCCCTCAATCAGATTATCCCCTCAGTGCAGAGTCCACGCACTTTACCACTAATATGGCACAAACCACTAATGGCAGTATCTCCAAGAAGATATTCTGGCGCGATATTATCATTGGTCGGTTTTCAGGTGATTGATACTCATCCGGACAGTAATGGGTATCCAGAAATTAGCATTGATGATTTTATCAGCAATCGCATTGAACTTATTCTACTGACCAGCGAACCGCATAAGTTCACCATGGCTGAGGGCCAAGCCATTGTTGACTCGATTGTTGCTGCTGGTGGTGATCCTCCGCAGGTGTGCCTCATCGACGGCGAGGACCTGACATGGTTTGGTTCAACAACCGGTCCAGCAATTGCTAGGTTGCGAGATTTTCATCAACAATTGGAAGGGGCAAATTAGCATCAATATCATGAGTGAGTAGGTTTTCCGACGGTCCATGGACGAGCCAATACTCGAGGCAGAACTCATCAATGAGTCGCCAAGAATCGAGAGTTCTGCAACTCGTTCATTGAATACCGCGTTGGGCGCAACCGTCGCTGTAGTACTCGTGTTCTTGATGATGAGCCGAGTCATTGGAGCCCCATTTCAAGAGGAGGCAATTGCTGAATCATTAGAAGGGTATACACCCATCGCTGAGCGGTATCTTGACAACTATTACACTGACGATCAGAATTCATATGTCCTGAAAAACGGTTCACTGCGTGGGCCTGATGGTTCTAGCTTATGGCTTGGAACCCATCATTTTGTTGAGTTTGAATTACCACTAGAAGAGGGCGGAGCAGCACCTGACGGCAAGGTAAGTTTGGCGGTCTGGGTTCCAATAATGGAAGATAACGTGACTGTTCCAGTAATCGCTGAGTTTGGACCGTATTTCGATGAAGCATCGGTCGAAACTGGCGGCATTGAGGAGCCAGGTACCTGGTTAGGTACTATGATAATCGAACAAATTGTTCCACACGGTTATGCCTTTGCTCAAGTTTCAGTGATGGGTACCGGTCGCTCCAATCACTGCATGGATTTGATGGGAACGGCTGAACAATTGGGAGTAGATGCGGCAGTTACTTGGTTAGGGACACAAAATTGGAGTAACGGTAATGTGGGCATGATTGGTAAATCCTATGACGGCTCAACACCATGGCAAGCCGCAATGTTCGGTAATGAACATCTCACAACCATCGTACCGATTTCTGGCCTAATTGGCGTTATGGAATTAATGTGGCGCAATGGCAGTAGTGAAGCAAGAGCACCAATAATGCACAACGGCGTTTACGGTTCATACGGCATTGACGGCGATTTGGAAGACTCAGGTAACATGTGTCCCGATTATATCGCCGGGCCAGCAACCGGTGGCGCTGCATGGGCTTGGGGTGGTGAGGCCGCAGGCAATTATTGGGCCGAACGTTACTTCCTTGACCGCGTGCTAGAAAATTATCAAGGCAGCGTATATCTAATTCAAGGAATGCACGACTGGAATGTAGACCCACACATGGCAGTGCCAACCATTAATTTGCTCTATGATAATAACATTGAGGCTAAGGGGCTATTTGGACAGTGGGACCATGATTATCCAGATAGGCCGCAGATTATGTATGATCGGAGTGGCGTAGGTCGCGGCATTGAAGCATTCCCCGAAATGGTGCGCATGGACTGGATGCAAGACCTTCTAGAATGGTTCACGTATTACCTCAGGGAAGAAGGTCCAAAACCGTGGCTGGGAGTTGAAATACAAGCCAATCAAGGGTCGTGGCGTTTTGAAGAGCGTTATCCAATGACTAACACTACAGAGTTGATCTGGGAACTTGGCAGTGGCGATTTAGCCTCAGTTGGCGGAGGTAATACAATTCGCCCAGACGCATCATCAGGACCGGTTTATGAAACACCACCATTGGAAGAAGCAATTTACTTTGGCGGCTTACCACGCCTTCATGTAAATGTCAATACTGCTACGGTTGGTGGCCAGATTTACGCACTTCTGGAAGATTGCGACGGCGCAAATTGTATCCATATTGGACATGCAATAATGGACCTTAGATACCACGCAGGGGGTTCCGAAGAACAAACCTGGACACCGATAGTACAGGAGATTACAGCACTGATGGAATTTTTCCCGATGGATGTAGAAGTGGCAGCAGGACATACAATAAAACTCACACTTCGCAGCACCGGCGAGGACTACTTGCCTTCTGCTGCATCGACTCTGGTCACTGTAGTCGATGCAGGTTCCACTCTGCAATTAGATACATTCGACCCCAACACGCGCGAATATTATCAAACAGTTCAGTGCACTGCACAGATATGTCAAACCGGCAGCGAGTAACTAAATTTCACCGATTGTTACTACTCAAGCCTAGCCGGTGTTTAACAGCAATCTTCTTGCCGCATTGGGGCAATGATGAATGAAACTTTGTCCACCTTTGGAGTGTTTTGCAAGCGCTTGTAGACTTCTCGAACATCTCCAGCCGGGCCTTTGACATGAATCACGTCCACACAAGAGTGACATGAGTGGCCCAATCTACTACTATGATGGTAAGCCGCAACTTCAATAGAACCTGTACGAGATACCATTAGTTTCTGTTCAGTACCGTGCTCGTAATGAACTATTAAGTGTCCTTCTACGGTAAGATCCGCATCCATGTTCATCAACTCACCCCGTTGCTTCATTTCGGCAAAGAAGATAGCTGCATCGCGTAAAAACCGGCTGCGATTTTGATAACCAGCGCTTGCAATCAGGTTTTCAATATCCTCAGCAAAACTCTTGTCCGCACTAAAAGAAATAATCTGACTCATATTTTATGCTGACATTCACACAATAATAATAATTTGCATAAGCGTATTTATTAATGAACGAGACGGGAGTAATTAATAAAAAAAAATCACAACCTATTAAATATCAAATAGCAGACGGAAAACCATGAGCAAGAAGACTTTGAGAGTACTGTTCGTCAGCCTATTGATGATTTTGACCAGCCTAGCCGGGTGTATCGGCGACTCTGAGGACTCTGATGATAGTGAAGTAACCCCAGATGAGCCAGTAATCATTGTAGATTTAGACAATGGCACGATTAACATAACCGAACCAGCAGAGCCGGAATTCTACGGCAAAATAATGACTTCAACATACCACGTACATCAACTGGTATCAGCGATTGTTGGCGACACCGCCACTGTTGAAATGATGAGCACAACTAACATCCCAGTGCACGATTACAAGCCTACCCTCGCCGATATTGCTAGATTAGCCGACTCAGATGCCTTCTTTTACCACGGACTTGGACTAGAACCATGGGTAGAGGACACACTTACTTCATTGGGAGATGATGCACCTCCTTCGTACATGACGCATAAAATGCCAACTGGTGAGTTGGATTTAGACTTTGGAGGAATTTTGGTTAGCGACCTGTGTGGTCAACTTGCTAGCGGTGATAAGATTTCTAACAACTTGCTGAGTTATGAGGACCAAGCGGACGACCTAGAGATAGAGATGGACAAGGGAGTTCATTCGCTCACTTTCCCGCCAGCTGACACCAGTCACGAAGGTCACGAGCATGACGATGATGATCACGGTGATGACCACGGTGA
>DALZ01000111.1:7600-7727 GCA_002496955.1 Euryarchaeota archaeon UBA128
AGCTGACACCAGTCACGAAGGTCATGAGCATGACGATGATGATCACGGCGACGATCACGGTGACGATCACGGTGACGACCACGGCGATGATGACCACGGCGATGACCACGGCGATGACCATGGCGCC
>DALZ01000178.1 GCA_002496955.1 Euryarchaeota archaeon UBA128
GCGCACACTTATCGCAGAACCTGTTATGCCGGTGATTATACTGGGCGAGCAATCTTGAATACTCTCATCGACAAGGTAGAGGAACTACGGATACCGATCAAAGACATGACCTATGTCTCCAAATTACTGGTCGATGAAGATAATGGTGTTAAACAATGCTTTGGTGCTCTAGCATTTGATATCGTTAGCGGCGAGAGGACTGTATATCTTGCCGATTCTGTGGTTCTCGCTGCAGGTGGTCATACCCGAATCTGGCGAAGAAGTTCAAGTCGTCGCGATGAAAATACTGGTGATGCTATGAGATTGGCATTACACGCAGGATGTGCACTAGCCGATATGGAAATGGTGCAGTTTCACCCCACTGGTATGGTCCATCCTGAGTCATTAGCGGGCACCCTCGTCACAGAGGCTGTGCGCGGGGAAGGTGGGCTACTAACGAATTCCGAGGGCGAGCGGTATATGTCTCGATATGATGCGGAAAGAATGGAATTATCAACCAGAGACCGTGTTGCACTAGCAAACTATCGCGAAATTTCTGAGGGTCGAGGAACGGCCAACAACGGTGTTTATCTTGACATCAGTCATATCTCAAAAGAAGTTATTCTGGATAAGTTGCCGCGTATGTATCGACAATTCATGGAATCTCAAATGCTAGACATCTCAAAATCACCGATGGAAGTTGCTCCTACTGCCCATTACAGCATGGGAGGTGTAGTCGTTGAAGCTGAGACTCACGCCACCGCCGTATCTGGTTTATATGCCGCAGGAGAATGTACATCAGGAGTTCATGGAGCCAATAGACTAGGTGGCAATTCGCTGGCCGAAATACTCGTGTTTGGAAAAATTGCAGGTGAGATGGCCGCAGAGTTTTCCTCAGAACTTCACATCCAAAAACGAAGTCGAGCAGTGATAAAACTTGCTAATCAGGAGCTTGACGACTTGACGAGTAATGGCGAACAACTAGCCAGACCACTCCAGAGAGCAGTCAGAGACCTGATGTGGAAATACTGTGGAGTGCTTCGCTCTGGTGAAGGACTTGAGGAAGGACTACGGCAATTGATGGAAATCAAAGAGGCGGCTAAAGATGTCGATGTAAGACCCAGCGCAGAAGGTTTCACAGATTTGGCCCTAGCTCTAGATTTGCTTGGTTCCATCGATAGTGCAGAGGCAACGCTGCGTTGTGCAATCGAGCGTAGAGAAAGTCGTGGATCGCACCAGAGAAGTGACTTCACTGAATTATCTAAAGACCATGACGTGAACTATGTAATTAATCTGGAATCGGGTAATCAAGTATTATCTAAACATCAAGTTGAACCATTGCCCGCTGAACTTGAACAGGCAATGAACGACTATCAAGAACTCAATGTTGACGGGCGATTATTGGAATGATTATCTAACTAAACCACTCAGTTTCAGCCACCATTTCTACCCGACTTGTAATCACATTTCAGTCGCGGTTCTTATATGCAATTGGTAGGTCGGCAAAATGCTCGGAAGATGGCGAATTGCTGTGACAGAAGGGTAAGAGGCGAAAACCATGAAGCGTTCCAAGGGTCAGAGAGTCAGAACTCGTAGTATTCTAAGAAGGAGAAAAAGCGAGCGCAGTCGCTTGAATATCAGTCGTGTCATGCACGACTACGAAACCGGTGACAGAGTCGCAATCGTATTGGATGGCGGACAACAAATGGGTATGCCACACCGCAGATTTCACGGTAGAACCGGATTTATTGAGAAGCGACAAGGTGTTGCATGGGTAGTGTCGGTAAAAGATGGCAACATGCAAAAAACCGTCATTGCTCGACCCGAGCATCTTCGACCATTGGAGTGATTGATATGAGTGAAGAAGACAATTTTATTGACTTTGCAACAGTTAGAGATATGCTAGAAGGAGCCCAAGACAGAAGAGGCGACCTGACTTATGAGCAGGTTGCTGCACTCCAGCATGCTCAGTGGGCAGCGAGTGATAATAGAAACGGTTACAAAACCACACCAGAGGTATTTGAATCGCTTAAAGCAGCACTATGTGAACTGGAAAAACTTGCCCAATATCCTGATTTGGCGGCCAAAATTGCCGAATTAATCCCGATGTATCCTGACGATGTAAAGGCAGTCTTAGTCTCAAAGAGAATCGCTATCGACGATGCAGAAATCAACACGATTCTTGAAATTGTTGCCCAGCATGTCGGCTTCGAATGATTTGACACGGTGATTATCGTGAGCGGTTTCAGTCGTGACCGTAATATTAAAGTTCCAAAAAAGACGGAGAAAAAGCCTGTAGTAGCTCCAAGCAGCTACATTCCGTCTCGTCCTGCAGAGGGTCGAGCGACGATTCCGAAAAAGGTTGCAAAGCCAAACCAGCCGCAACAAAAGCGGCGCCAAGCAAATCGAAATAACCAAAATCGCAGTGGTGGAAGACGAAATAATACTCAGCGTCAAAAACAGCAAAGAGCAAGGCGCCCGACACCTCTTGATGATGAGATATGGGCGCGTGTGGTGGAAAACGATACTCAGAGTAATGTAATTGTCGCTCTTGGTGAAACTAAAATGATGCTCGGCAGATACACCAGCAAGAGTTCAGAGATTAGTGTCGGACAGCAGATATACGTTGGTGTTGATGCGGCAAAAAGAACCGCGGTTGGCGAAATTCTTGGCATGGCAAGGCTGGATAGACTGTCCAATGTAGCGCGGGCCGACCTCCCGCTAGTGACTCAAGTTTTCATTGAAGAGAATCAACAACACTTCATTAAATCCTTCTTCAATATCGCCGGCCCTCTCTCACTCAAACAACATGCTTTTGAATTACTACCGGGAGTTGGCAAAAAGAAGGCTCTGCAAATGGTTGAAATCAGGGGATCTAGTGGATTTTCTTCATTTAGTCAATTAAACGAAGCCTGTGCTATTGATGCTGCAGATCTACTAGCAAAGCGTTTTGTTGCGGAAATCGAAGATAAAAATCTACAGCCTCGCCTAAGTGAACTCTTGTTGCCGGTGTCAGCATGAAAGGTGCGCGAAGACTTGTTGATTTGTTACGCAGTAAACAAGACAACGATAAGTCGCTTGGGCAACATTTCCTAATCAACGACGAATTGATTGCTGAGGCGATTGAACTTGGCGAAGTCACCCGGGCAGATCATGTGTTAGAAATCGGCCCGGGCCCTGGTGTATTGACTGAAGCGTTACTAGCCACAGGCTGTAAGGTTACGGCAATTGAGATCGATTCTGGTGCTGTTGCCCATCTTGGTCAAGTATTTGCGGCTGAAATAAATGATGCGAGGTTAATGCTGCAGGAAGGTGATGCGTTAAAACTCAGATGGCCGGCCGATGTAACAAAAGTAATTGCCAACATACCATACCAAATTTCATCACCATTAGTCGACCAATTAACCAAACAACTTCGCAGCACTTGGCGTGAGTGTCTGATAAAAGTCATATTACTAGTACAGGAGGAATTTGCTGAACGCTTGGTAATGGAGTATGAATCGGATGTTGGCTCGCTTGGGATGACCGCCCTGATTGATTGGCAATCTGACATAAAAGTCAATGTTGCTCCACATCATTTTAGCCCAAACCCGAAAGTAAACTCATGTTTTATAGAAATGATACCCAGTCACGAAAGTTTTCCAGTTGACAAGCGCTTGATAAAGCAAATAATCCATCAAGGATTCAAACAACGCCGCAAGAAACTACGAACCAGTTTGAAATCTATCCCAAAACGCCTGAACAGAATCCCAGATTGGTACTCTGGCCGATGGAAAAGTGCCTATTCTAGTCTCTTAGGCGACATTAGGCTGGATGCGCGTCCTGAAGAATTAGATTTTGATGACTGGGTGACATTAGCACACGATTTCACCAAATTTGCAAAATGTGACACAAAAGGCTCACAGTAAGCCTTTTTTTGATGTATTGACGGTGAAAATACCTGAATGATTGTGGGAGAGGTTTTTCTTAGGTGTGTCGCTTGGCCTGCACTTGTCGGAGGGGATGCTATGGCAAAGAAAGACACCTATCTTGCACTATTGAGACGTGGAATTGACGACACTACCGCACAACAACTCGCTGATGCCGGTTTGAAAATTGGCGACCTCAAAAAAATTGACCGTAATATGTTGGTTGAAAACTATGGCCTGAAACCAGATATCGCTGATGGTGTAATCTCTATCATCAACTCTCAACATTCTTCACATGGCAAGGAACGTTTTCTGGCCTCGGTGTTAGCACCGGAAAAGAAAGTTGACTCGAAGATTGAAGAAATGAAGTTCAAGCGCAAGCAGAAAGATGTACTTACCGAACTTGCAGAGCAAAAAGAACGTCTTAAAATTGCCAAAGTCGAAGCCTTTAGAGCGAAAAAACTGATAATGAACCGACTAGGAAAAACTGTTGAACTGATTGTAAAATTGGAAAACAACCTATATGATGAAGGCAAGGATGACCAGAAAGTAAAGATTCGAGACCAACTCGAAACCAGAGGTTTGGAGGCTGCAAGAGACCACGAAATGCTCGAACTTGAGGGTACACCGCAAGATATTGTTGACTTCAGACGTAAGTTCGTTCCCTCACTAATTTTCCATGCATGTCCTATCTGTGGCGATGAGATGGACCCCCGACAAGCGAGAGACATGGACAAACCTGATGAGTGGTCATTTATTTGCTGGGAATGCGAAGAAAACTTTTCACCAGCATTAGCAGAAAATGTTGAGAACCGACTAGCAAATGGAAATCGAATCTTGATTGACGAGGATAAACGACCGCGCAACCCAGTGCCACCCAAGCCTGCTGCTATGGACTTCTCATCGGTTAATGACATGATTAAGAAAGACCTCGAACAAACCGGGGCAAGCGCAGATGAAATGAGCAGAGTGGTTGAAGAGAGCACGCTTGGCGGTGGATTAATGGATATCAACGACTGGATTGATCAAACATTAGCAGCCAAGGACTACATACAGGCCCAAGAAGATCGGGAAGACTTCATCCTGCGGACTGGGGCTGGAGCGACCAAATTCAATAAATGGATGAAAAAAGCCGGACTGTTCTTTAACAAACAAACCGGCCGATGGACACGCCACAAAGATGTTCGTTGAGGCGATGGGATGCCGAGTGTCAATACTCGTTGTGAGAATACCTGGCTGACATCAATGTTGAATGATTGGCTTTCGTGTCAGAATCACTTCAACACAACAGACCAATTCACCAATACTAAGAGGAATTGATATGTTTGATAATTGGACCTATGTTGAATGGATGTTACTCATATACAACAT
>DALZ01000017.1 GCA_002496955.1 Euryarchaeota archaeon UBA128
TTCAAATCCATCCCTCGTTACCATCAACTATACTCATAGTAGTCGTGCTTGGGCTGCAGGGAGTCTAATGCGCTCTGTAACTTAGCATTGGCAGCCATTTCTCCACTTTCGATTGCGGCAATTTGTGTTCTAAGTCGCCGAGTGTGTTGGTTTACTCGCTCATCGATACTTAATTCAGGTCCCTCTAACGCTTGCAATATTGCATCAACCTCTACTGCTGGTAAATTATCTGGCTGGACTATGAACGACTCACCTGAACGCATAACTGGGCCGGATTGGTCAAGTGAGCGTAGAAATAACTCAATCAACTTGCTGTCATTTTTTATTGCTATTACTCCATCCAAAGTAGCGGCAACACATCCTCCAGAGTATTTAAATGCCTTAATGAAAAATGATTTTGCTTTTCGTCTTTTCCCGGCTAAAGCAAATGAATTTCCACATCGTTGCAAATCTTGGTAATAATGTCCGATGGAATTACTAGGCTCAGTAATTCTTTTGCGTTCTCGCAATAGTGTCTTTGCCGAGGTCATTGCCAGAACAAACTTGCTTCGCATAATCAACACATCACACAATATTTGTAAGCCACGGACTAGCATGGCTTGTTCATTTTGAGTGCGGGTTTTTTTGCTCAGAAACATGTCAGTAAACTGGGTTGCCATAACCTCAGTCATCTCTAACCGGTCACCTTGAAGGTAACTTTCCAATTGCATTAGCGTTTGTGCGGGGTCGTTCATTCCAAACATGCTAACAGTAAACGGACAACATTCTATCATTTGATGGCTTTGCTATTGAAGATATTTTGGCCAAAGTTGTTGTAATGTTAGCAACTGCCTTAACATGGACAATATGCCATCAATCGCAATAACTGGAACTCCAGCAGTTGGTAAAACTGCGGTATCGGCAATGCTTGGTTTGCAAGGCTGGGATGTTGCTACGGTAGCGGAATTAGCGAAGCAGTATATGTGTGAGGGTAAATTTGATGAGTTGATGGACAGTCTTGAAATTGATATTCATAAATTATCAGAACAATACGATTCAACTAGTTTAGAAAATACGATAATTGACGGTCATTTGTCACATTTTCTGGATGTGGATGCAATTGTTATTTTGCGATGCGCACCAGAGGTCCTGCGCACTAGGTTGACATCACGAGGTTATGATGAAGTAAAGATCAATGCTAACGTGGAATGGGAGATGGTGGCTGGAACTTGGTCAGAGATTCTTGAATTTGAGATAAATAAGCCAATTTTAGAGCTTGATTCTAGTCAATTTAGTCCGGAGCAGATTGCTTTCATGATCACCGAATGGCTGGATGATGACTACACTCTGCCAGAGGGTGACGATTCAAGTGCTATCGACTGGCTAGCAGATTGAAGTATATCGTTGATTATTAGGTATTTTAGCCGCAACAATCAACCCCCTAGTCGCGCTGGAGAAGTATGGGAAGGCCCATGGCGTTAGAAAAATTGAGGAGCATTTGGGAGCGAGTACTAACTCCAATTGTTGAGTCTATGTCATGGATGAACCCTGCAACTATAACTTGGCTGGCCTTGCCCATCGGCCTGCTCGGGGGTGTTTCAGTATTACTCGCATCAAATGATGATTTGGGCGTGAGTATGCTACTTGGCGGTGCTTTACTTATCACTCTCGCATTGTTGTTTGATGGCCTTGATGGTCCAGTCGCTAGAGCAACCGGAAATGTGACTAGGTGGGGTGATTATTTAGATCACACGTTCGATAGACTGTTGGATGCGGCTTGGATAGTATGTATCGCTGGTTCGGTATTTGTTGATGACATTGTATTAGGTCTCTGTGCAGCATGGTTTACCTTACTCGGTTCGTACATGGGCACTCAAGCTCAGGCGGTAGCAGGAACTAGGAATTATCGAGGATTTTCGCGCGCTGATCGAAACATACTCATTATTGTGGCAACATTCTTGATGGCAATCTTGCTATACTTTGACCCCGCATTCTCTTGGGGCAATTACCCGGGAGTTTTCGACCATATAGCAGTCAATCCGTTGAGTATTGTTGTGTTTATCTCAGCTCTTGGCGGAATCTGGACTTTCTTGGTGAGATTTACTCAAGCAAGCAAGCAAATAAAGCAAATTGATATTGATGACCCCCTTCCTCAATCATTTACTTCTGAAGACGAATAATTTTGACCGAAGTTGAATTGAATCAAAATACGGTATTTTTATCATACAATTAGCGGTATGCTCATAACGGTTGCACGCTAGAAAGGGATGATGACGGACTGTTCCAAGGCTTATGATGGTAGAGCCATTGCTACACTGTTTGTAATATCTATGATACTTTCAATGCTGCCAATTAGCAATGTCAGTGCTGAGGACTCCGGCAACTTGTATCATTTACAAGCTCAAGACATACAGGCGACATTTGATAGTAGTACAGAATTAACCACTATATCATGGCGTAACATAGACAGTCTTGCAGAGCCAAATGCTCTTGATGATTTTTACAATGCGGTATACAAACTCTACCGCCATACGGATAGAATCGACGAAACCAACATACAAAATGCGACACTAATTCATGAGATAGACGCATGTGATAGTGAAGCATATGCTGTCAAGTATCTATGTCTGGGTGGTGCCAATGGTTCTCATCCCGGACATACATACTCACATCAAGTCGAACCAGGGACTAATGATACGTTTTTCTATGGTATTACCACCACAATCACTGCTCAAGATGGCTCTGAAACCGTTTATGACTCATTAATTTCGAATGATTCAGCAATCTATGACCCAATTACTGAAATTACCACGCCCATTAGGACGCCTTACAATCTAATTGCCTCTTTTGACCCATCATCCAGTGTCACGTCCCTCTCTTGGATAAACTACAACGATATATTCTACGTTCTACCAGAGGATGGACCCGATGCGTATCAAACGAGGGTTTGGATGACATATCAGCCAATTACTAGAAGCACATCATCCGCTCTGTTAGGTTCTTCCACGCCAATCGCTCAGGTAGCGACAGGCGTATCTAGTCTCGACATCTTAATACCTGATGATACCGATCGTGAAGTTTATTATGCCGTGACCTACTTATTGCCTAATTATTTTGGTGCAGGTCAAGATTATGAGGACATACGGTTTTTGTCTAACAATGCGCTTGAAACCGCCTTAGCAGAAGATAATATGCCAGCAACACCTGTCACCTCTTCTAATTCCTTCTTCGCAGCAGATTCCCAAACTGGAGGTGGAACCACCACTATTACATGGTCTGATGTGTTAGGTGAAGAAGGAGAATCATACGCGATATATACCTCTGGAGAGGCGTTTAATAAGACTAATCAGTTCGGAGCAAACCAAATTGGCCTAGTCAGCGAGGGCATTTCTGAGTTTGAATATGAAGTTCCAGTAGGCCGACTTGGGACCTCACATTATTGTGTAGTAGTAATTGATTCGAATGGTATCTTCGATGAAGATATTGAATCTTATTCTTGTAGTTCAGTATATGAGGACGCGTTCTACAATTGGGTTGCAGAGCCGACTAATGTGATGGCCACATTTATGGGCGACTCTGAGACTTTAATCACTTGGAGCGATCAATTAGGTGCAGAAGGTGAAAAGTATCACATATGGCGGTCAAATTATCTCGTATCCGGTACACAATTTACTGAGAATGTCACGGTCGAATACCAAGGTACAGTCACCGATGGAGTTCAGCAATTTACTGTGCAAGTTCCGTCAGAAGTCGACCGAACCTCATTCTACTTCGTCACCAGTGAAGCATTATATCAGCATCATGCAGGACCATACCATTACACTGAACTACAACAGAATTGGTTCGGTCCAGTTTACGAAGAAACCGTTACCCCTGCCGCACCGAGAATTAACTCAATAGATGTTGAAGGAGAAATTTCAATTGTCACGATAGAATGGCTAAATGACCAACAGTTAGATGGTGAGAAATATTCAATTTGGCAACATGAAGGAGCCCCATTTGGCACAAATGAAGATGAAGTGTCTGTGGTATCAGAGGAGAACGGTTGGAACTTATTCGACGGTGACATCACTGACACTGGTTCAACGTTAACTGAGTTCACTTTTTCTCGAATTTACTCGATTCCAGATAGTGTCGAGAGAAACATATGGTATGCAATAACGGTGGAGGATGCATATGGAAATACCAACCTAGAAGCATTCCCTGGTTCGGGAGGCAACTCAATAAAGGTTAAGGAGGATACAACCCCTCCGACGGCAACTTACCAATTATTCGATGAGAATAATCAGGAATATCTGAGCCCATCTTTGGTATCAGGAAGCTACTCAATCAGATTATCAATTAATGAATATCTATTCAGTAATCCAACCATCGATATAACAACTTCAACTGGTGGCGATATCACTAACGGTCCTCGTCAGATGTTGATGTATGCTGACAACCTTCTAGACCCATTCAAGGGCCCTGAATATTATCACAACTTTATCATTACCAGTAGCGTTTCTGCAGGTTTAATCACTATAACTGCCGATATGGTTGATGAAAGTTATAACAATCAACAATTAACATGGACTGATCGAAGTCTTGATGCACAAGGTCCAGTGTTGACAGTCTTTTCACCCGCATCCTCCGATGATGGGTCAAAATATTTGGCGAAAGAGTCAATGATGATTAGTGCCGGTGCAACAGATGATGTCAAGGTAGAATTTATGCAGTACAAATTCATCTTCAACTACAGCACGAGTAATACGGAATACGATGAGTGGATTACGCCGGCTAATTTGCAGGATGTATATGGCGATGGCACTGCATTCGTATTTGTTGAGGAGTACAGCGCAGGCAACTTTGCCAACGGCGAACATGCGATACGTATCAGAGCAGTTGATTCCGCAGGTAATGAAAACATTAAGGAAGTGAAATTTATGGTTGATTATTGTTATAATGATATCAATGGAACAACTAATTGCCAGTATGCCCAATCGATTGCACCACCGCCAGAGCCGATAGTAGTGGAGCCTTCATTTTCAGACCCGCCATACGTATTTGTTTGGGTCTCTTCTGGTATAGCATTCATTGCAATTATATTGATGCTATTTGTCATTAGCACGGGTATGAAGGGGCCAAGGAAGAAGCAATCCGATGATGATTATGACGATGATGATTGGATGTCCGAATTTATCGGGACGACACAGCAGGTCGACATGGATTCGATTACGAACACAATGGCAGTCCCTGCTGAGCAGCCAGAGGAAAATCCCGACGATGAAGAATCCGAGGACGATCCGTTTTCGGTGAATGTGGTTCAGCGAAAATCACGAAGAACCAAATCCAAACCCCAGCCAGAGCCAGAGCCCGAAGTAGATGATGATGATGCATTCTTTGGGCTTGATGATGCAGAATTTGAGGATGATGAGGAAGTCGAGGAGAAGCCTAAGCCTAGGCGTAAGGTTGGACGGCGTCCTGCACCTAAGAACGCTCCTAAGCGCCGGCCGACTAGGCGTAGAAAATCTGAAGATTGAGAGAATCTAGAACAGATATCTCAATTAATATACTTCCAGTGACCACTACATGGCCGAAAGCACTGAAGTGAGTGATTTTGCGAACAATATGGCTGAGGATTCATTCGAATCGCTTGCTGACGCTTTTAACCCGATGACCAATAAACTCAATTGGTTGTTAATCGCCTTGCCGCTAGCAGTTTTTTTCAATTTTCAACATAACCTAACTATGGCATTTTTATTTTCAATGATTGCAATTATGCCACTTGCCTTCCTTATGGGCAAAGGGACTGAAGAAATCGCCTTGAGGACGGGTGAAGCAATAGGTGGCTTTCTCAACGCCACATTTGGCAATGCTGCTGAATTGATAATCGTCGGCCTAGCGATATATGCTGCGTCAAAAGACCCTGAAGTAGTTCAAACGATGGTGACGGTGACTCAAGCATCATTGATTGGTTCAATTCTTGGCAACATGCTGCTAGT
>DALZ01000016.1:0-316 GCA_002496955.1 Euryarchaeota archaeon UBA128
GGTTGCTAGTTTGGTCCTGACCACCGCCGCATTAGGAATTTTAGCACTTGCGATGCGTGAAAATAATTCAACTACCGGCATCCAAATGATAGACGAATAATGTTAATTATCGAAAACGCTACAGAGCCTGTAATGACTGATGCTCAGACTTACTATAACGGACTCCTTGCGCAGGGCTATCCCACTGACCAAGCCCTTGGGTACACTCAACAATACTACCCCGGCTTCATGCCAGCAACCACAACGCCTGCACCAATCCCGCAGCCGCCGCAAACAATCCCTCAACCACAAACAATTACCCAACCTCAGCCCGTGA
>DALZ01000016.1:660-3759 GCA_002496955.1 Euryarchaeota archaeon UBA128
TTCAATCTCAACCAATTACCCAACAGATTCCTAGTGCGACAACTATGGGTATGCTACCAACAAATATGATGCCTGCAGGTGAAAAACCGCCCATCATGGCTTGGGCTGCAGTTGGTTGCCTTGCTGTCTCTTTATTACTAGCGGCATTTGTTCAGTTTACCAACACTTGGTATGTCAATAATGATGAGGACTCAGAATTATCTTGGGGATTGAATTCTGTATCACTTGATTGTGTTGAGATGAATGGTGAAACTGATTGTACATTCGCATACCTAATGCTCAGGGATGGTTACGATGATGGAATACCGGTAAGTGATGACTTCACCTCTGGCAATTACTATGATTATGACTTCCCAGAGAAGGAGTCCATCAGTGGTTCAACCAAAGTATACTGTGATAACACAGCGAGATTCATCTTAGAAACCTTCCAAGACGAGGATGGAGAACCTACTACTGAGGGACGAGAGCAAGCCGAAGAAATCAAACAAATATGTCTAGAAATGAATAGTGCAGGTAATACAGGAGGACTTGTAATTTGGATGGGGGCACTTGGTGCGTTACTTGGAACCATAATGTTAGTGATGAGCCAAATCGGCAAAACGCTACCATCAAATGCAGAACGCTTTGGCAAATTGACTTCTTGGATCTCTGGTGGCTTGATTATTCTAGGGTTAATCATTTGGTCATTGATGAAATCTACAGACGAAGCGCTTGCCGATTACAATTCAGGAATGTCGTTTTATCTTGCATTAATCGCTGGACTACTGGCTATTACGGCGGGTATTCTAGACATGTTAGACAAGCGCGAGTGATTTTGAACAGCCGTCATCTTCATCAATGGATGCCCGGAGGACTACATGCTTCCAACCGGGGTTGGCCCCATGGCAGTGGTGAAAATTGATGTCAGAAGAAGATGAAGACTGGATGAAATATGCTAGTGCGGGCTTTGGTCAGACTAACTATTCTCTATGGGAAGAAGCATCTGATGAACCTACAGAGAATGATGCAATTCAGCCTGCGGAACTCGATTTGCCAGAACAACTCGGCACCCACATGGAAGAAATACCCCGGGCACCGAGCCCAGCCGGATTGAAGCACCTAGTTCGAATCGGTTGTTGTGATTCATGCCTCGGAAGACTCGGAGGCAAGAAGCGTTTTGACCAAACCATTGAGCAGTCTGGCCATGAAATAAGAAATCAGGTAGTCGAAGCTAATAGTCATCTTAACAACATCAGAGAAAAGCAATCCCTCTGTCCGTTTTGTGAGAATCTGTTTGATGAAACCGATTTACTGGCAGATATAATCTATGACAGCATAGCAGATTATGAAATTAAACGGTTACAACTCGGAACTAGGTTCCCCAAGGATCAAATTGAGGACGAGGACAATGCAAGGAAGCGGTTTGGCGCTAACGGCTCAGACGGTCTTAAAACCAGTCTTGTTGCTGAAATAGCACGCAAACTGAATCAGCGGCTTGAAGGTGTCAAGTTGGTGAATGAGAAACCACACATATTGGCCCTGATTGACGTTTTGACGCTAACAGTTGAATTAGATATTAGAGCACATTACATCTATGGCAGGTATCAGAAACTTGAGCGAGGTATTCCTCAAACCAGATGGCCTTGTCGAGCTTGCAAGGGAAGAGGATGTGAGAAGTGCGCTCATTCTGGCCTACAATATGACACGAGTGTGCAAGATTTGATCGGCAACCCCTGCGTGGAACTCCTTCAAGCAACTGAGCACTCTTTCCACGGCATGGGTAGAGAGGATATTGATGTGCGTTGTTTAGGCAGGGGGAGGCCATTTGTTATTGAACTAAAAGAACCAAAACTACGCTCTTGTATCTATGATGAACTAACTAAGCACATCAATCAACTTGCCGAAGGCAGAGTAAGAGTTTCCGATTTGCGCGACTCAAATCGCAGCGAGGTGGTGAGAATAAAAGATACTCCAGCAGACAAATCATACACAATTAAATTCAGATTACATCCAATGAGTGAGCTTGAGTATGGAGTGTTAACCGCACCGCTTGACCTTACAAAAGCGGATAAGAACCCTCGGAGACGAAGACCTAGGCGTGGTGACAAAAGGAAGGACAATACCAAACCTCTGCCGACAGAAATTATTACTGAGCCGAATAAATATCTCAAAGCAGATTTAGCAAAATTAAAGAAGCCTGAATTAGCGGTAATTTGTGTAGAAAACAATCTCAAAAAGACTGGTAAGAAGGACGAACTAATCGAGCGGATTTTGGCGTTACCTAACCCTGGTTCATCTTATTATGACCTTCCAGACCATGACGCAATCATTCAAGCCATATTGTCGCTAAAAGGCAAGAAATTAGCCCAACGAACTCCAGACAGAGTGGCTCACAGAAGAGCGGACTTAATCAGGAGGCGAGAAGTTGTCGATGTCCACGAACCCATAATTGAGACCGGCACCGATAACACAACCGAAATTGAATTGACATTACGTTGTGAATCTGGTACCTATGTAAAAGAGACCATACATGGTGATAATGGCCGTACGCAACCGAGTATTGCGTCGTTGTTGAAGGCCAAATGCGAGGTCTTGTGGTTAGATGTTGGTGACATCCACGCCGACTAATTGATGATAGCGAATAATTTTAGCGAGCAGGCCCTTAAAGCAGTCCATCCTTGCAGTTGAATTGACCACCCGATGTGGTGCCGGCAATGAGGCTTATTAATGAACAAAAACTATCGCACAAATATCTGTAATGTCCTAATTATCGGCTCAGGCGGAGCAGGTTTGCGAGCAGCAATTGCTGCCCACGAACAAGGCTCAGAAGTATTGATAATTGGTAAAAGAATAAGAAATGACGCACACACAACACTGGCTGCAGGCGGAATAAATGCTGTCTTGGGCACGGTCGACCCTGAAGACTCATTTACCCAACATTTTGTTGATACCTACCAGGAAGGATATCGCGTCGCCGACCCAAAAACTGTTGAGATATTGGTCCAAGACGCCCCAAATCGCGTAAATGAGTTAGTCGAATGGGGTGCGCCGTTCGCAAAAACCGCTGATGGTGAATTGGATCAGCGTTACTTCGGCGCGCACACTTATCGCAGAACCTGT
>DALZ01000070.1 GCA_002496955.1 Euryarchaeota archaeon UBA128
TGATTTTTGGGTCTATTTTTGTTGGTTTCTCCGGAGTGTTACAAACCAGTGAGGGCCTTGGAAATTTTGATAGTGCTGTTGAGGAGGATATCTCTGGGGATGGTATCGTTACCAACAAGGGGTTAGATTCAGACGATGACGGCTTATCTGATGTGCTTGAAGAAACGCAGTATGGAACCGATCCGACCAAGAAAGACACCGACGGCGACGGCATGGATGATGGTTGGGAAGTGGAACACGGTCTGAATCCGCTAGACGATGGCGAATCTGACCCATTAGAACAAGATCCGGGTGAAGCAGATGTTGAGGAAGCAGAGCAAGAAAATGAAACAGATTCATGGCCAGACCCAAACCAAGGTCCCAATGGTGACCCGGACAACGATGGTTTAACAAATCAGCAAGAGCAAGAATTGGAAACAGACCCTCAACGGTCAGATACTGATAATGATGGATTGAATGACAAATGGGAATCAGACTACATGATTGACATTGAAATCCCCGGTGGCTCTTTCACCCTATTCGATCCGCTAAATGGTAACTGGGATTGCGTCCTTCTTACTTCGGATCTGAAAAATAATCTACGCGAATACTACAACTTGGACGATAATACACCATCTTGGGAGGAGCTCGGGAACGGTTTTGGTCAACATTCCTGTGACAATGTGCTAGATTTTGATGACGATGGCTTAGCTAATTTTCAAGAAGAATTATTTGGCACTGACCCAACATCAGAGGATTCAGACGGAGATTTGTTAACCGATGCTGAGGAAATCTCGAGCACTCAGTTAGCACGCAAACTAGCGGTTGGCATTACACAAGGTATCGACAGAAACAATCAACCAGTCTATCGTAATTGCAATGAGCCGATTCGTGATGATAACACTCAGACCTTTTTGTTTGACGCTCCATTTATGAGTAAAAACACTTCGTGGTTCTACTTGGATGACGACGGAGACGGATTGTTAAACGGACCATCTGACTGGGATTCTGATGGTGATGGGATGCCAGACGGATACGAATATTGCTACTCTATTTTCCCATCCGAGAATGTTGTCAACGCGCTCAATCTTAATCGTCTTGAAGTAACAAACGTTCTAGACCCAAGTGACCCATCAGATGGGTTCTTTGACTGGGATGATGATGGTTTAAACAATCTTGAGGAGTATGGTTCCGCGCTACTATTCGGAGCTGAGAATTTTACATCACCTTGGCTTGAGGATACAGACTTAGATGGTATGCCAGACGGTTGGGAAACCAACAATGGTTTGAACCCCCGCGATAGTAGTAACGGTGATGATGATCCAGATATGGACGGCTGGGACCGTGACGGCGATGGCTCTGCAGTTTACGAAGATTTAGTGTTTAACACACGGGTTATTCAAATTAAGAAATCTATTGGAGACACAGTCGCAGAAGGTGAAACTGTAGTGAGAGCAGAATATACCAAAGCTGGTGGACAAACTGAATTTGTTAACATAAAAGCAACATCTTCTGGAACCATATATCAGATGTATGTTACTCTCGATCAGGTAATTACTTCACGTGACACGGTGTGGTTTGTGGTTGTAGAGGACAATGAACGCTTTACTAACGAAGATGAGTATGAGGCCAAGTTCAAAAACAATGAGCCATTCGATGAGAACGGAGATCCGAGTTTAATTATAGGGCGGTCTACCGATCCAATGAATCCAGATACTGACAATGATGGACTGATTGACGGCATTGAAGTATTCGGTTGGGAGATACTAGTAGTTAATCGAGGTGTCGAGATAACATTAGTGGTATCTGACCCCGGTTTGCCAGATACAGATTCAGATGGTTTGTCGGATTTCGTTGAATATTCTTCATTGTGTGATTCGGGGTCGAATGCATCTAATCCAGATACTGACGGTGATGGTCTGGACGATCAATTTGAGGCAACTGGAGGCGGCGGAACCTTGCAGTGGCCGATGGGTGGTGGCGAGGCCTACACCACAAGCCCCTGCGCTTTTGACACCGATAACGATGGTCTAGAGGATGGCGAAGAGGTAATCATTGGCAAGGACGGATTTTTCACTCACGCAAACAATTCTGACACAGATGGAGACGGTCTCAAGGATGGCAACGAGGTGTTGTATATACCGCGACCATTCCAAGAACCGACTCATCCCCTTGTCAACGACACAGATCAAGATGGCATGCTTGATGGCTGGGAAATGCAAGTTCAATCCGAAGAAGACAATACAAATTCACACAGCCTGTGGGTCGCTACTAGTTCTTGGAACATACCGAACTGCGTTCCATCACAGACGAATAATTGTGCAAAAAGCCCTGGTGGATACCTTTGGATAAACACTTTAGGTGGTTTCGTACAAGAGAAACAGTTTGAAATCTACGAAATGAATCTAACTGGGTTTAGCGTTCCAAATAATCCGCTCTGTGATTGTAATGGTAGATGGGCATTGGACCCATCTGAACAGAATGCTATTGCTCGATTACCTGACGCAGTCTATGACATTGATAACGACTCACTGCTTAACGGAGCAGAAGCACCTGATAAGTGGAATACAAATCCTGTGGATAAAGATTCAGATGGCGATAAGTTGTTCGATGGTTGGGAAGTAAAATACTCACAATATGCAATAGAGTCTGGATTAGTTGATAACGAATCACTATCAGCTTTTGGCGCTCGAGGGGTACTTGATCCGTCGATGGTAGACAGTGATTTGGATGGTATTGAAGATGGAGACGAGGACCCAGACCAAGACGGGCTTAATCGAACGGGTTTAATCAAACGATATTGCCCAAGTTACAATGATTCATCATTCTCAGATTGCCATATCGACCCTGACACTCCTGACGGAGCACAATTCTATCAGAATTTGGCTAACTACACTAATTATGAAGAGATGCAAAATAATACCAATCCAGTTTCAAATGATACTGATGGCGATCGATGGAACGACGGCCCAGAAGTGTATTTCCAGGATCATGATGACGATGGCATGGCTACAGGCTGGGAATACCACTTTGACTTCGATCCATATGATGCCGCAGACAGGATGTTTGACACAGACGGCGACGGGCATGTAAACTACTGCGAATATAAGTGGGACACTAATCCAAGAGATCCAACCAGTTTCCCGGGTCAGGGAGAACTTTGCGATCCATTTAGTGAATAGGCACAACAAATGAGAAACTTCTTGAGTGCATTGTATCAGTTATTACTATGACTACTAGACGGCTTGTTACGCTCGTCCTGTGTTTTGTCATGCTAACATTCTACCCACCAAGCGTTATCGCAACGGAAGTAAATGAGCAGTCACCTGAATTTGTAAATATTCAAACGCCGCAAGGAAATTTATATTCTGAATTTATCAATTTGTCAGGACAATCTAGTATACCAGCAGCAGAATTGGTCTGGTCAATTACGACTCTAGGTCAAGTCAATACAATAATACCGATTAACCAAGAACTAATTTCATCAAGCACATTTACAAATTTCACATTCAACAATGCAGTTTATGACTGGGAGTTATCTATCCCAAGTTATGGATATAATTGCACATGTGTTTTCTCAATAAAATCTCTAGATTCTCCTGAGGCAACAGAAAGTTCAATCGTGATTTTTGTTGGCCAAAATTCTCATTACACTGTCATTGATTTGGACACCAATATTCTGCCTGTTAGTAGCAATGACGTAAAGTATCTTCAATATAATATATTACAACCAGAAGATGCTTCGACAGGAAATGTCGGGATTGTTAATGACATATCGTTTATGGCTAACATCTGTCAGTTCAGCGGTAATTCATGTATTTCCGAAACCCGAAATGTCTTCCTGAATCATTCGATACAAGCTGACGGTTTTTACGAAATTGAAATCAACAAATTGGATTTAAATTTAGCTGACGGGATATGGAACTTTGAAATATATATGAGGGATCAATATCTACGGCTTTCCAATCCAGATTACCAACAATTAACCTTTGATACTAACCCACCAATTGTTAACATCTCAGGTGTAGAGTCCATCGATGAAATGGGCACTGCAGTATTTTCTGTAAGTGTGGATGATGGTTATGATAGTTCACTAGTATCTTTGACTTGGACGGTCACCGAACCAAATGGGTTAATACGCGGTATTGGCGATGGCGAATTTATCTCTGACAACAGTATACAACTGCTATTTAATGAATCGGGAACTTGGACAATCTCTGTGCTCGCTACAGATTCTGTAGGCTATTACGCTAAGGAAAACTATTCAATAATTGTAGAAAATCTGGCGCCAATAATTGTTGTTGAAAATTCTGACAACTACGTGTTATCTGAAGGTAAATTTTCCATTGACTTAGACGAGCCTTGGTTCATTAACGCTTCCCAAACAACGGATACAGCAAGTGATTTGGCAGAATTATCATTTGCTTGGTTTGCTGATAAGGAACTTGTACACGAGGATAATAACTTGTCACATGATAACATTAACTCAGTCGGCACTCACGCAATAATGCTTGAAGTAACAGATAATAATGGTGCATCTTCTAAACTATTCTTTAATTTGACTATTGTTGATAACGACGATAGTGAGTCTATCAATGAGTTTGTTTTTCCCCTTGTATCGCTAATACTCTTGGGCGTTGGTTCGATATATTTGCTTGTCAGATTACGAAAAATTGATTCTAAGTTTAATTTGCCAAAGTGGAATAAATAATTTAGCCAAGGTTTGAATAGGGCAAATCTAGTGGGGTAATCATGTTTGCTGAAATGCTAGAGAGGATTGGCGAGATGCCTGCACCTATCTCCAACAGTGAATATATTTCACGGCAGAGTAAGTTGTTTGATACTCTCGCAGAATCCGATGTCCTCATTCTTTGTGCTGCGGGAGAAACAATACACTCAAACGATGTACATCATCCATATCGCACTCAAAGTAATCTGTTGTATCTTACTGGTTGGACTGAACCGGAGGCAGTTTTCTGTGCTTGTCACAACGGCAAGGAGTGGGAAACACACTTGTTTGTTCAGCCAAAAGACACACTGAGAGAAATTTGGGAGGGCAGAAGACCTGGTGTCGAAGGTGCAGTAGCTGACTGGCCGGTTGACTTTGCTCACCCTATTGGCGAAGTGTCAAAGGTTTTGGGCAAAATGATGAGCAACTGTACGAAAGTTTTGCACAGAGTTGGCGTAAAATCATCCGTTGATGAACTTGTTATCGATGCGATTCAGCGACGTGATAGAGCACGGCAAAAACTGGGCTCGGGACCAATCGCCGTAGAGGATCCAAGTAACAGAATCGCAGAAATGCGATTAATTAAGTCTGAATCTGAAATTGAACAAATGAGGTTTGCGTCAGATGTCTCAAGTATGGCACATGTTGCTGCTATGAAACATGGTGGCGGTGTGAATGTCATGGAGCATCAACTTCAAGCAATAATCGAGGGTTTTTTCCGCTATGCCGGAACATCGGGGTGGTCATATCCTTCGATAGTTGGTAGTGGCGAAAATGCCACTATCTTGCATTATAAAATTAATGAAGATCACTGCAGAGATGGCGATGTAGTATTGATTGATGCTGGAGCGGAATTCAGAGGCTACGCAGCTGATATTACTCGTTCGTGGCCGAACAACGGTAAATTCACCGAAGCACAGAAAGAAATCTACCAACTTGTGTTAGACGCACAAAACGCAGCAATAGCAGAATGTGTGGTAGGAAACCCGTACAATGCGCCGCATGAAGCAGCGAGAACAGTGTTGGCGAAAGGATTAATCGATCTGGGAGTAATTAAGCAGAGTTTACCTGAGGCGTTAAATTTGGAAACTGGGGAATTAAAGATTTGGTATATGCACAATACAAGCCACTGGATCGGATTAGATGTTCACGATGTTGGGGTATATTTGCCCGGTGGCAAGCCAAGATTGTTAGAAGCCGGCATGTGCCTAACGGTTGAGCCGGGTTTGTATTTCGGAGCCTGGCGGCCAGACGCAACTTGTCCAGAAAGATACTCAAACATTGGAATTAGAATTGAAGATGACATTTTGATAACAGACTCAGGTCCAGTGATTTTAACTGACAAATGTCCAAAAACAATTGATGAAATAGAATCAATAATAGGTTAGAGTATTTCGGTGAAATTTATGGCTTGGCAGGACATACTCAGGCAACTAATTGATTGGACTGAGGATGCTGCGATTAATTATCGCCTATCAGTGGAAGATGCTGTCGAGTTATATGAACACGCTCCATTGCATGAATTAACAATTGCCGCCAACCATCGACGTAGCAAACTCTTTCCCGATGGCAAGGTAACATATCTGGTTGACCGAAATGTGAATTACACTAACGTTTGCACAATTAATTGCCAGTTTTGTTCTTTCTATAGGGCACCAGGGCACGAGGAAAATTATACCCAGACTTTTGAAGAAATATCTGCTCGTGTAACCGAGTTAGAACATATTGGTGGTTCTCGGATTTTGATGCAAGGTGGTGTCAATCCCAACCTAGATTTCAACTGGTATATCGACCTCCTTCAACATCTGGTAAAACATCATCCAAGTATACAGTTAGACTGTTTTAGCCCAATAGAAATTGAAGGCATAGCCGAGGTTGCTGGTATGTCGACATTGGAAGTTTTAACTCAATTCAAGGCCGCTGGTTTACATGGTCTTCCCGGTGGCGGAGCGGAAATGCTGGTAGAGGAAGTTAGACGAGATGTTTCTCCGAAAAAGGGCGACCCTGCGAATTGGCTACGCGTAATGAGCGAAGCTCAGTCTCTGGGGCTAACAACAAGTGCAACCAATGTATTTGGTTTTGGGGAAACTCTGCGCCAGAGAGTTCTGCATATGGATAAAATACGCCAACTACAAGATCGATCACTAAGAGATTACAATACTGGTTTCACATCGTTCATTGCATGGCCAGTTCAATTAGAATCAAACACTTTTGGGAAAAGAAATCGAGGTAAAAATAAGCATGTTCTTGGTGCTGGTCCAACAGAGTATATACGCCATATTGCAATCTCGAGACTATTTTTTGACAACATCAGGAGTATCCAAGCTTCATGGCCAACTATGGGCCTCGGAGTAGCGCAAATGGCTTTATTATCCGGTGCTAATGATGCTGGTTCAACAATGATGGAAGAAAACGTTGTATCGGCATCTGGGACAACAAAACTTTCAGCATCCGAGATTGAACTCCAAAATACCATACTGCGTGCAGGTTTCATACCTGTTAAGCGTGATAGTGATTACCGATATCTTACTACCGACATTCATCGAGAATTATCCAAAGAATTAGCAGCACCAATACCACTACAATATTAATTTCAACTTATGGATAATGGATGGTTAGTTTCAGTCCTACCCGAATTGACTATAGCTTCATTTTCACAAAAGAGAGCTGGGTGTTTTACTTTGAGCGGTTGAACCCAGAGCAACTCTGAAGCATCACCACGATCAATTATTATCACTAATTCCCAATGAATTCTTATGAGGGGGGAAAATATAGTTCCCGGCCAGTTACCAATGGGTGGTGGTATGATTGTTTTTCCGTTGTTTATCGGGACTATCTCAGATTGTTGCATTATACGCATTGGTCGTAAAAATAATCCTCCTTTAACATCGGGGGTTTGCATTGGAGAATCCTCTCCGCCACCAGTCCCGTCGTCTAAATCTACCGTCCAGTGGTGCGGTAGTTCTGTAGTCAATCCAGGTGGTGGTTGACTTTGGCTCTCTCTTCCTAATGCCGCCATCAAAGCGTTTCTTGATGGTGGTAAAACCCCGACTCGCCACAAAACGGACATGTTGTTCCAGTTATCCATGGTTTCAGGGAATTCTATTGTAATTGATAGATTTCCACCAGATGTTGTCTCACTATGAAATGAAATCACCGGCTCTTTTGGTTGCGATGCTAAAAATTTTCTTTGTTTTAATAAGTCAGAAAAATTAGCTCCAACCCTCAATATTATCGGGACAAATAAAATTGGCACTACGATAACAGCCAATACAGGATAATCTAACAGACCGAATCTGACTCTACCTGTGCCAAAACTTGGTACTCCCCAAACACTTAGTACTGGTTCAAGAAACAAATAGGTTAGGGTAAGCAGGAGTACTAAAACTGAGATGTTCATAATTTTTCTAGCCTGCTTGTGAACTACATTTGGTGTCAAATACCACCCTACTCTCTGTTTTTGAACAATAGAATTAGTTGGAACTGCCTCGAGCATTTCTTGCGCATGTTCTTCATCGAGTTTCAGAGTTTCGTCATCTAATGTGTAGCGACGCTCTACTAACCATGATTTCTTATTCCCGACTCTGAATGGTGGGGGTAGATTTCTTATCTTTTCGTAGGCTTCTGATCTACTTAAGTCAGTTGCAAGTTCCGTTTTTTTAATTGCCAACGGTAGTAACTCAGGTTTGAATCTATAACTTTCAAAAGGCGGGTATTTTATGCGCTCTTCCAGAAATAATCTGCCCAAGAGATCCACCTCAACTAAAAATTAGTTTCATTCCTGCCTTAAGCGCTAGTTTTCGGAATGCTGGTACCCTTCGTAGCAGAGCCATACCTAGTGGGACCGGTTTCTCAATGTCACCAACCTCATTGATTAGACTAATCACCTCTGGTCTGGCAAACTGTTCAAAGTGTCGATCGAGTTCCGTATCTTCACAATCACTCACTAATAGGTTACGCAAGGACCGGGCCCTGCTCTGATCTTTGCGCATTTTTTCAAAGTGCGTCCTTGCTATCGATTTCAGATTTTCTTCACTCAACTTATTTTCCATAATTGCTACTGACAGTTTATCCACAATTCCATTTATTTGTTCAAAACCTGGGCCAATCCCCCCGCCAGTTGTAGGTTTTGCCATTCCAGCAGCATCGCCTATCAATAACACTCGATTTTTGTAGGCTTTTCTAACCATGCCACTTGGGACAGGTCCACAATAACGAGCAGTTTCTTTGATGTCGGCAAAACGTTCTTTCCACAATGGATGGTTAAGCAGGTTGTGATAGCATTCTTCGATACTCTTCCCATCTAAGCGCTCAGCTGTTGACCAGAGGCCGATTCGACAACTATCGTTTCCTGAAGGAATTACCCAAGCGAAAAACCCCGGGGCAATCTCAGAGCCTGAATACATCTCTAACCATCGTTTTCTGAATTGATATCCTACAACTTCGGTTTGGAATCCAATCATAAGTTCCTTTGGTCGACCCATCTTGAAGTATCTCCTAGTCCACGAATGAGCACCGTCGCAACCGATCAACAGTTTAGTAGTTAATTCGATATCTTTACCATTTTTATTTATCCTTAAGGACACATAATCTTGGTTTACGACAGCGTCTGTAGGTTTTGAGTTTAGCCAGAGCGTTGCACCAGAAATCATCGATTGCTTGACGACCGCCTCGTCAAATAATTTACGACATACTACATAGGTTCTGATTGTGCCGCCGGTCCCGACAGGGACCAAAGTACCAGATGGGCCGTGAATTAATGCACCATCAATTTCTTCGAGTATCGTATCATACAGCCCGACTTGTTTCATTGCGTTAGGAGTTACTAACCCCGCGCATTGAAAGGGACGTCCGATTTCATTATGTTCCTCGATGAGTAAAACTCGTTGCCCACGTTGTGCCAGGAGATTTGCCGTGTGTCCACCTACAGGGCCTGCGCCAATTATGACAACATCCCAATCGAAGGTTTGTGTCTGTCCCTCCATGCAATCCTCTCGACGATAAACAGTTTTATTGTTATGTTATGTTGAAGGGCAAATGATTCATTTTTTGGCAAATTTATATCCTACGGACTGATTCTTCTTGAGGTATAGTATCGAGGTAAACGGCTTGCCAGTTTTCTTGGAAACGAAATCATCAAATGGTCCAATTTGGCCTTGTTCAATCAACATCTTAGCCTCATCCCTTATTATTTCTCGACCAGAAATTTCCCTGCTAATTTGAATTTTACAGTCTGTGCCATCGACACTCGGTTGGTAGAATGATGGGGTTTCTATAATCTCAACTTTGGTTTTAGGGCAAATCGCTACGGTCCCTTTAACAACTGGAAATTGTTTTGCACCAGCAGCAGCTTTGCGCGGGGGAAATTCAAATTTAATTCGATTGCCATCCAATTTTAAGTAGGCACTGAAAGGCCGTCCTTTCTTAGACGTGAAATCTTCTAACAGAGGGGATTTGCCTTCAGTGATGATTGAAATTGCTTCCTCTGGCAAAATTTTTCTCTTACACATCTCCTGAGAAATTCCTCTAAATTTACAGTCCTGATTATCACATGCATACATTGTCGTGTTAATCCTAATTTTGCCGTTACTACACATTGTACAGACACATAACTCGGTATCTTCGGCAGATGATGTTGACTCTCCCCCACCAACAAACTCGACGGTACCGCTCTCATTTATTTTCACACTAGCGATGTATGGATCACCATTTCGATTAAAAAAACCATGCAAATCTTCTATTTGTTTATTTTCAAGTAAACGAGTTGCGGTAATTCTATCAAACCATCGGCCACTGGTATTTTTCCAAAATATAAAATCGCATTCGCGTTCTTTGCCATTGTTTTTTGGGCACACATATGATAGAACTGTTTCGGTTAGATTCTCGTCACATTTCAGACAGCAGCCAATGCTATTTGTTTTGTCAAACAACACACTTCGATCGTGATTCTTTATTCGATTCACCATTTCTTGTGCTCTATCGTAAATCAATTTCATATATTCTTGGCGAGTGAAATCACCGTTTTGAACAGACGAAAGTTTCGCTTCCATGTCACCTGTCAACTCTGGGGAAGTAATCCATTCAACAGGTATTGCTCTGAGTAATTCTATCAGTTTTATACCTCCAGGTGTCGCTCTGAGGCTGCCAGAGCGCGAGCGCTGAATGAAGTTCCTAGAAATCAGTTTTTCAATCGTTTCAGCCCTGGTGGCTGGTGTTCCTAGACCCTTGCCCTTCATTGCTTCAGACATTTCATCATCATCTATGCTTCTGCCAGCATGTTCCATCAGAGTAAGTAGTTTTGCTTCCTTTAATCGATTGGTTGGTTTGGTCATCTCTTCCTTAAATCGATAATCCAGGATGTTTGTCGGTGCAGGATTAGTGGCTAACTTACCCCATCCTTCAGGTATAGCATTGCTCTTTGGTTTCACTTCACGCCAACCAGGCTTTTTGATGACTCGAACCTCTTTTTTAAAGTCCTGATTCGAAATCGAAGTTATCCTGGTCTGGACATCCCATATGGCGATTGGATGAAATGATGCAAGAAATTGTCTGGAAATCAAATCGTATAATTTTGCTGCATCAGCATTTAAATTTCCAGGAGGCAATTTTCCTGTCGGTATTATTGCGTAGTGATCTGAAACCTTACTGTCATTAAAGTTGCGAGAAATGTTGTTCAGTCCTTCAGTTTGTAATCTCTCACAGTGTTCATTTAATTTTTCTTGTGCGCCCAATTGAGCAATCGTCTGATTGATTGTATCTACCATATCTTCGGGTAAATATCGGGAGTCTGTTCTTGGATATGTTGTAAGTTTGTGTGTGTCATAAAGTTCCTGAGCGACCGAAAGCGTCCTTCTGGAGGTCCAAGACCACATACTGTTTGCTTCTCGTTGTAGCGAGGTTAGGTCGAAGTTTAGTGGCGGATTTTCCTTTGCATCACGATGCTGTTGATTGGTAATAAATTCAGCATCTGATTTTAGTATTTCAATCAACATCGCTTTTTCTTCAGCATCCGTAATTCTGTGGGCCTTAGTGAGCGGGTTGTCCTTTAATTCAACATTATCTCTTCGCTCCCAGCGGCTAGTCCACTGCCCATGCTCCGCGGCAAAGTCGGCCTCAAGTTCCCAGAATGGCTCTGCTTTATGGCCAAGAATTTCTAATTCTTTATCTACAATGAGGGCTAACGTAGCGGTTTGTACTCTACCCAAAGACATTGATGTTCCATCTTTTTTACCTGTTCTAAGATATGTTGAAGCAATTCTTGACCCATTCATTCCAATTATCCAATCAGCCTCTGCTCTGCTAACCGCAGCATCTCTCAAGCGCGAGTAACTCGAGGAGTCGGTTCTACGATCAAATGCATTCATAATTGAATCAGGCGTCATTGACTGAAGCCACATTCTTGTCATTGGCACCTTTGCTTTAGCAAATTCAATTATTCTACGAAAGATAAGCTCGCCTTCTCTCGCCGCATCACATGCATTAACAATTTCAGTACAATTCTTTGTTGTAATAAGTTTCTTTATCGCAGTTAACTGCTTGCGGTTATTCCCCCGGCCACTATTTGGTTTGAGCTCAAATTTGTCTGGAATAAATGGCAATAAGTCGATGCTTTTTCGCCAATCTTTTAATCGGTCGTCGTATTCTTCCGGCGTTTTTAATTCTAATAAATGACCAACAGCCCAAGTTATAATCAAGTCGTCTGATTCCCAGTGTGTATCGGTTTTCTTACTTACACCGAGGACCTTTGCAATATCGTCAGCAACACTTGGTTTCTCAGCGATGACGACAATTGCCATGTTATACCCGCCACCATCGGCGCTACTTGAACCCTGTCGTGAGTCATAATTTTACTAGATACTATAGTATCTAGAATTTTTTTCGATTAATTTCTCACTGAATTTTTCCTATCATTCCGGAACTTTTTCTCGTTCCATCGCTCTTCTGATATTGAACCATCACAACCTACACATCCGGGGTAACCAGCATTTAGTAATTGTATACTTGAATCAATCACGGCACTAAAAGCCTCAACTATTTCCATCTCTATCCAGCAAACGTTCTCAGCGGGTTCTTCATTACCTATGTACACAATAAGGTTTTCTTCCACGACATTTCCTTGGTAAATAAGCACTTCATCTATTTCTTGAATTATGTGGATTGGAAAGGTTGACCTTTCTGGAATCTTTTCGCCTATTAAATTAGTCAGTTGAATAATTGAAGGTGAGAATTTCTTGCTGCCGACAATGGCAATTTCGTCAAATCTGACTACTTTACGAGCAGATTCTCTAACCACCGGCCACAGAGGGTGAATCATCTGCATAAACAAGCCAATGAGGGGTAAGTCTTGAATGATGCCGTCGCTGAGGGTAAAACCATGGGGCTAGTGTATCGGCTGTTATTGCGCCCCCTGCTCGTGCTACAAGATTCCGAGAGAGCACACACTAGATCTGTTCGATCACTTAGACTGTTGACTAGTAATAGAGTAACAAAATATCTTATCTCGTTAGTTTACAAAACAAGAAAGACTCTCCCCGTAACCTTATTTGGAACCGAATACAAACATCCGTTTGGCCTTGCCGCTGGTATGGATAAGAAGGGCGAGGCAATTAATGGCTGGGACTCACTAGGTTTGTCATTTGTTGAAATCGGTGGGGTCACAATGCTCGAGCAAACAGGCAACCCGAAACCTAGGATGTTCAGGTCGACCAGTAATAAAGCTCTAATCAATCGGATGGGGTTCAACAATCCCGGTTCGGAAAATATGCATGAGAACCTTACAAAACATTTTGATAAATATGGTAAACCAAAAATACCGATTTGGGTAAATTTAGGTAAGTCAAAATTGACAGAAAACGCTGATGCTCACATGGATTATTCGACAACACTTGGCAAGTTGTGGGAATTCACAGATGTGTTTGTTATCAATGTATCATCCCCAAACACCCCAAACCTCAGAGATTTACAAGGTGAGGAAGAATTAAAGAAAATCATTAATTCATGTCTTGAAGTAAATGAAAGCAAATCAATGGATTATCAACTCCCACCTAAACCGATATTGATCAAAATCGCACCGGATATGACCTTTGAACAACTAGAACAGATAATTACCGTGGCTATGGATTCTGGCTGTGCAGGTGTGGTAGCAACCAACACAACTGTGAGTCGTGATTTTGACCTTGTTGAGGATGCAAAATTAGGCGAAAAAGGTGGTCTGAGTGGACTTCCCCTCAAGACAACTTCAACAGAATTCATCAAGCATATTTACCGTTTCACCGATGGTAAATTTCCAATAATCGGTGTCGGAGGTATAATGGACGCCGATGATGCTTGGGAAAAGATCACTGCGGGAGCATCCCTTATACAAGCATACAGTGGGTTTGTTTTTGAAGGTCCTAGTCTGGCATCCTCCATTGTTAGGGGTCTTGACAGAAAATTGAGGGATTCTGGGATTAAGGATTTAGAACAAGCAGTGGGGCTTATACACAAGGAGAGTAATTGAATGTTCACACGACGGACGAGGTTATTGATAGTTGGTGGTCTATTGACGCTAATTATGTTAGGAGCTGTCATCCTGCAATCTCCTGACCCCACCCGAACCGTGGACGAAGTCATGGAAAGCCCAAATGAATATGTTGGTGAAGAATTAGCAATTAGAGGCGAAGTAAAGGATGGTTCAATAAACAATCAAAGTATGACATTTTTACTACATGGTTCGGATTATGAAATCTTAGTTGATTTTGTTGATGCATCAGTTTCTAACGGACTTGATGATAATCGGACAGTCTATGCGAAGGGTAAGTTAAGACTAGTTGGTTCGACATATGTTTTTGAGGCTGAATTGATTAAAACCTCATGTCCTTCAAAATATGAAGAGTAGAAATATACCGTTCCGTTAAAATACCATCAATTAGACGGCAATACGGGATAGGTGGGGAGCTAGGCGTACCCTTTACTACAAATCGTCTTTATGGTGGACCGAACGCCTTGGAGCGGCGAAAGCGGCTTTATGGTTCCTACATGCGGACGTTGATGTCTCGCCCCCACATGACCCGGGTGTCATGAACTGTATCCGGAAGGAAACAGGAAATGAATAACTGGGGAATCAGGTCAGGCCGGGAACGGAGCAGCCCTACTCGGGGCCATGGGTGCTGTGGGGTAGCGGGATGGAGAAAGTGTGTGGACTTGGCCATATTGTACGAGCGTCCATCCTTGGAACTCCCACTAAATATCGAATATTACCTGACCAACCCATGCAGGTCCAGCCAGCTCTGGAATCATCGAATCTTTGGCCCTAAAGATTTCCCTAGGCCTTAATTCTCTGATCATAAATTCATGTGATGTCACCGCTTTAATTTCTAAATTTCTTGTTACCTCGTTAGCATTAACAAAGGATACCTGAGCGTTGCACAAAATACAGGACTCTTGTCTACTAAGCATGAACTGCGCATCAACAAGGAATTTCTCTTTAACCTCAAGTTGATAAAGTACTTCCTCAAGCCAACTAAGCATCAATGACTCAAAATCATCAAATGTCGTTTCTATCTTTACATTCCATTGTGCGGTATGCCTAGTTATTGCGTTTATTTCGTTGGCTTGTTGTTGGGATATAACTAGATTTATCATCCCAAGTGACATCTCTCTGAATAGATTTTCTAGAGTGTTGGCATAGCCACAAATTCCAATATCTGCTTTAGTCTCAAGAGTCCAAAAACTCATACAACCATCATCTCTTCGATACTTGAAGATTCCACGCAATCTCCCCAACTTGGTGAATTAACATATCTTTACTTAGCGAAAATGAATCACTAGCTTCAGCACTCAATATGCATTCACAAGCTGCATTCGTTAAAAGTGCGGTATCTGAAACGCCCAGTCCATTTGATATTGATACAGCAATTGCAACAACAGCAGCATCAATTAACCCAATTACTTGACGAAGTTGTGGTAAGGTGCATGGTGCATGAACCGTTTCCTCGGATTTAGAGTATATTGTCACACCATTACCTCCTGCTAAGACAACTAAGTGTTTCCAACCATATGAGTTGATTAGGGATTCTGCAGCCAATGAATCATCAGATTCTCCAATTCGCCGTTTCATCAATTCAAAACCTCTAGACTGAAAAATAATCCAGTCTACGTCATGTGTCCGGTGCAGTCCTGTCAGTTTTGGGTCAGCGATTATTGGTATATTGAGTTCCTTCGCATGTTTAGCAATACGCTCAACCCCAGAGTCGTAAACTACCCCCTGCCCATAATCTGACAAAATAACACAATCTGCATTATCGAGATTTTGTATGGCTTGATCATAAATTACTTGCAGCGCGTGTTCAGGAATAGGTTCGTCCTCTTCAACATCCCACCTGAGTAAAAGCTGTTCGCCTTGAATTAAACTTTCTCTGCTTGCTAACATTCGTGTTTTGACTGTTGTCACGCGCTCTTCGATTATAGCAATTCCAGAAACATCAACATCTTCATTTTCTAGGTATTGAATGATTTTTGATCCGGCCTTGTCATCACCAACTGCGCCAAATATCCTACCACTATATCCGATAGATTGTAATCCTCTGGCTACGTGTGCTGCAGCACCGACATCCTCCTCGCGATGTGTCTCTCTCAAAACTGGCACTGGGGCCCGAGAATTTAGGTTGTTTGCATATCCGTGTATGTAGCAGTCCAGCATTATGTCACCAATTAACACGATGTTGCCGCTTTTATCGCGATTTAGAATTTCAATAATTGAATTCAGTTTGTCGTGTTGTTCAACTTCTACATCTGTCATTCCCATAGTACTCCCTCAGATCTTCGCACTAATTTGTATCACTTTATGCTGTCGCGAAATTTCGCAACGAAACTTGCGTGCTGTTTATCACTAATGTCAAGAGATTTTCTCAGCGTTGCAAGCATTGCTTCCTCATCTTTGGTAATAACATCATCACTTAATGCAGTTTTCAGTGTTTTAATGTATGTGTTAACACTTTCTGAATATACTGGCTCTTGGATAGCTAAATTTAGTAACTTCTCGTGCGTTTCGTCGGTAATCCCGTACGCTCCTCTGAAGGTTTCAAGTAAGGTTATTTCGTCTTCTACCAATTTGTCGTCAATGAGCGCTTGACTGAGCATTTCAAAGTAAATATCTTCGGGAGGAGAAATATCTATCGCACCTCGTGCATCCTCAGAAAGACGCTTAACACGCTCTGGGTGCATCCCAAGAAATTCAACAACTTCAGAAATAAGTTGATGTTCATCGTAAGTAATCACACCATCTTCCCACGCTCTGGCGAACATTCGCTTGACTAATTCTTCACTACCTTGTGCGTCTAAGGACGCTTTTCCTGATGGTTGAGCAATTGATGATACAATTGGTAATTCTTGGTAAACCAAATTTTCGTCTATGTGGGAAAGAATCTCTAACAACCTTTTTTCGGCGCGCGGAATTTCTTTAATCTCAACCGTTTTGCCAAAATAACTTACCGCAATTGTCAGGGTTTGGTCAACAAGCAGCTTGGCTCTGATTCTACCATTGGGGGTTAATGAATAGACCTTTCTCCTTTGTTTCGCTCCGGGAACATGCCTGTTAGTGATCTCTATTTCACCAGATTTTTCAAGCCGTTTCAATGTCCTCGGTACATGTTTTCTCTGAACGTGTACTGCCGCTGAAATCCCCGCCTGCGTCAGTGCTACAGGAGCCTCCCATTGATTATTAGGAAGTTTGTTGTCAAATAGGTGTATTAGCATTCGATGCTCGGTTGTTAACTTGCCGAGGTAACCATCAACCATGCACTCACTGTCAACTCGTTGTTGTATCTAGCAAATAGAGTCAGCGGTAATCCGTTTGTATAATATGCCAGTCATATGAGGGATAAACATGGGCCGTCAAACTAGGAAGTATGTTCCAAGAGTTAGAACTAAACGCCCACTTGGGTTACAAAACGATGGTGACCAGTTACCAAGCAGACCGCATCCCTTTCCCGAGGAGCGTCCAGATGGGTGGTATTTGCCAAACCCACTAGGTGCCAGGCTGAACCAAAAAAGTGGCCTAGGAAAACTCACAGATGATGGAATTGTGTTGGCTCCAATTGAGGTTTTATTTTGCCATTGGAATAGGCATGTTCCAATAACCAGTGAATGGGTAGACCAGATTGTTAGCCGCGACAAGGATTTTATCGCCAAAGCAGTGATTTTCGATGTCTCTCGTTCTGGAGGTGAAATCGTAATTCCAATTAGTAAAAATATCGCTGCCAAGTATTCGGATCAAACTTTTGCATTGAAGTGGCCAAGAAATGAGTCGCATTCTAAATCTCAACCAGTATCTGAGATTAGGTGGTTTTGGGCGTCAGATAATATTGATTGGTACGAGTTGAAACTCTGGACAGATACCGTTATTATGAATTCTCGAATACCTGAGATATTCGTTATTGATGATGAATTGGACGTTACCATGTATCGACTTGGCTATGAGAATCTAACTGGTAACCAAGAGGTTTGGAGTTCTTTAACCAAACCAGAGTTAGACATTGTAGTTAACCTTGTCGAGCGACGGCGTGCAACTGAATCGGGCTGTTATATCAGTAATGTTGACAATTGGCCATTACCGTCTATTGGTGTAGAACATCTATCTGGAATCAATCTTCGTCATGAAGAACTAGATTGGCTTTTATGTAAATTCAATCAACAAGACACCGGCGATTCTTTATTTTCTTTTCTTGTCGATTCAGGATGTATTCTTAGACCCGGTTTTAAATATGGTTGTAAATGGCGCGTATACGACGATTACGTCACAAATTCTCATGCACCATGGTTGCTGCAACCATTAATTGACGCCCCTAGTTCATGGGAACAGATGTGCCTCGCTGTCAGATTGGCAGAGGGCGTCCACAAAAAATGGATTTGCGGGTTTGGCGAAGATAACAACTGGGTGTTTCTCAACATCAAACGATGGCGCTCTGGACGTGCTTAATCGTCGAGTTCTCGTCCCCATGCATCAACTAACCTAGGTGGTAAAATTCTCTCCTCAATGGCGACTGGTTGTTCAACTACCTCCGAATCTTTTGTGCTTGTTTCTCTTAATGTCAGGTAGACCCACA
>DALZ01000159.1 GCA_002496955.1 Euryarchaeota archaeon UBA128
CATTTCATTAGCTGGTAATCCATCTATAAGCGGGACAGGTTGTTTGAGTAATTCAGATACAGAAGATGTTTATACCTTTGAAACCGATGAATACCTCAATACAGAAATTCATTTCAACTCATCCGTTGATCAACCATTTACCGCAACCTTAACCAGCGCAGCTGGCGACTTGATTGCGTCTGTTGACAATCAAAGCTATGGCTTGTTATTCGAATCAATGAACAATATGGCATTTGAAGGCCAAGAAAATTCCTTCACACTAACCATTGCTTCTAACGGTGGAGAGGGGAACTACGATTTAGAGATAAGTGAAGTATCTGCTGCATTACCCGATTTAGCGCCAGAGAGTCTGAGCTGTCCAACAACTGAAACATATACCGATGAAGAGATAACTCTACAATGGGAGATAAACAATCTGCGTGGGCCAGGTTACGACCAAAGCTTTGTTTTCATAATTGAATTGGTCAACAGCGATAATGAAACCGTCAATATGATGTATTCATCAGACGTTGCAGGAAATAATCCAAGCATCAGTGATGCGACCACCTACAATTCATCAAGCGTATCAAGTTACTTCGCCTTCTTTAACGTGCCAACAGAGACAACCTCTGGCGACTACCGTTGTAAGCTAATAATCGATACAACTAACGAAATATCAGAAGAAAATGAATCTAATAACATTCACTTCTCAGAACCATTTTACATCCAAAACGAGGAGGAGTTGTACGCAAATGACGTCGATAGAGACGGATACAACTCAACCGATACGGGTGACGGCAAAGTTGACGATTGCCCGTCCAACCCAGGATCATCGACTGTTGATAGGTATGGTTGCCCGGACTTGGACAGCGATGGCGTATCAAACGATAATGACATCCGGCCTAATGACCCAACCCAGTGGTATGATACTGACGGCGACGGCTTCGGTGATAATCCAAACGGCACAGATGGCGATCAATGTCCCGATGTAGCTGGAGATCGTTTCGGCGATAATGGTGTTGGCTGTCCAATTTTGGATATTGATAATGACGGGGTTTTGAACGAAAACGACTTATGTCCTGAAACCCCTGTTGGGGTGATAGTTGACTCTACTGGTTGTGAGATTATTGATGAGCCAGAAGACAATGACACTGACAGCGGTAATTTGACCGAACCTAACGAACCAATCGACCCAGTTGATGAAACAGACGCAGGCGATACAACAGGTTCTGGTGACGATAGCACAGAATCCACAGACGAGTCGGAATCAGAAGCAGGACTGTTTGGTATGTCCTATACGATGGTTGGAATCATTGGTGGTATAATTGTCATATTACTGGCTACGCTAATATTTGTCAGAGGGCGCAGTTCCAAGAGCGACGCATTTGCTATGCAAGAGAAAGCGTATGCCGATGCCGGCTATGCTGCTGTGGCAGGGATGGGAGCAGTTGATGCTTCAATAACTCCTGAACAGTTGGCTTACGAGCAGCAACTGATTGCTGCGGGTTATCCGGCAGATTATGCTAGAGCGTATGCGGACCAGCATTTCCGACCTTGGTTAAAGCAGTAGAACATAGGCAAGACTCATGACCTGCCGATTAGTGGTAGGTCTATGCAGGTAATGATGAAAACCAGTGCAGGAGATATCCTGATTAAGTTATATGTAGATGATGCACCAGCGACAGTAGAGAATTTCGTAAAATTGGTAGAGATGGGCCACTATAATGGACTCCACTTTCATAGAGTAATTCAAGACTTTATGATTCAAGGTGGCTGCCCTCATTCTAAAGACCCCATGTCCAGAAGAGCTGGAACAGGGGGGCCTGGGTGGCAAATACCATGTGAAGCTTCAGCCTTGGCATTGCCGCATGATAGACCCGGTATTTTGTCGATGGCAAATGCCGGAAGAAATACAGGGGGCTCTCAATTTTTCCTAACCACTGTTGCAACACCGTGGTTGAATGGCAATCATGCAGTGTTTGGTGAAGTTGTCGAAGGCATGGACGTAGTCACCGCCATTGAAAGGTGTCGTAAATTGCCGGGCGACAGGCCTGCCGAGCCTCAACAAATAATCAGTTGCACAGTGGTTTAGGTCAGCATGACCATCCTAGTGATTCATGGGGGCGCTGGCGGAGATGGCCCTTGGTTGGGTAAAACCCCACTCGATCCCGCAAGAATTGAGTGTATGAGGCAGGTATTGTCAGCAGTGGGAACAAAATTACAGAGGCAAGAAATTGACTGCCTAGAAGCGGTAACTGTAGCAGTAGAGATGCTTGAAGACGAACCTTTGTTCAATGCCGGAAAGGGTTCGGTCATTGGCAGTGATGGCACGATAACTATGGATTCATCGATAATGCAGGGTCGCGATAAAGCCGCTGGCTCTGTGATCGGCGCAAGGCGACTACGTCATCCAGTAAGAGCAGCTAATTTAATTCTAAAACAGGGATGGCCAGTGATGCTAAGTTCCTCAGCGGCGGATGATTTTGGCATTGCCAACGGGGTTGAGGAGGTTAGCCAAGAATGGTTGAAAACAGATTTGCGCTTAGGCCAATGGCAACAATGGCGGTCAACCAGATCATCACCGGGGTCTACCGATGAAAATGATTCGGTATTGGATCACGATTTAGAGGGTAGAGTTGCGAAGGAGTTTTCTGATGAAGGCATGGGTACTGTAGGTGCAGTTGCAATTGATAGTCAGGGGATGCTTGCTGCAGCGACCTCAACCGGCGGCATGACGGGTAAGCCAGAGGGCCGGGTTGGTGACACGCCGATTATTGGCGCTGGTACTTGGGCTGATGAAACTATAGCAGTTTCATGTACTGGAGTTGGAGAGGCCTACATCCGTACTTGTGCTGCGCATAGTCTAGCTATGCATTTACAGCAAGGTAATGCCCTTGTTGAGTCGGCAAATATCGTTCTCGACGCAGTTGCCCCACTAGGTGGTCGAGGGGGCCTAATTGCCGTTACTGCCGATGGGCAATTTGTGATGCCCTTCCAAACACGATTGATGTATCGCGGTGTGTGGGATAATGGGTCGATGAAAGTAGGAATTGGGCCCCAGTTGGAACAATAGATATTATTTAATAATTAATTATTAACGCTTGACTATGTCGAAACATAGAGTCGGAGACCGACGAATTATTAGCATAAGTATACCGGAAGAACTTGCATTAAGATTAGATCGCAAGGTTGGCAAGGGCAAGAATGGCCGTAGTGCCACAATTGCCAGCATGATAGACCAAGCCCTCAATCCCAAATCGCCAACCAAAGTGGAAAAGGCTGGTAGACCGGCAACTGCGAATAATTCAGGCATTAGGGTAGAGTCTGATACCATGGGCGATTTAGAGGTCGATGCTGATCGATATTACGGTTGTCAAACCGCTCGTTCACTAATCAACTTTGACATTGGCGAGGATACCATGCCTAGGGGGGTTATTAGGGCATTTGGCATCCTGAAACAAGCTGCGGCTAAAACTAACGTGGCGCTACAACAATTAGATGCAGATGTCGGCGAATTGATTATCCGAGCCGCTCAAGAGGTAATTGATGGAGAACTTGACGAGCACTTCCCCTTGCGGATTTGGCAAACCGGCAGTGGCACTCAATCGAATATGAACACGAACGAAGTGATTGCAAATCGTGGTATAGAAATCGCTGGTGGCATCATGGGCTCCAAAACTCCAGTACACCCAAACGACCACGTTAACCGGGCCCAGTCATCCAATGATACCTTCCCGACAGCGATGCACATTGCCGCTGCCGAGGCCTTTGTCCACGAATTATTACCCAGTGTGAGGGCATTAAGAAATGCGCTAAATGATAAGGCTGAAAAGTGGTCAGAAATCGTCAAAATAGGACGTACGCACCTCATGGACGCAGTACCTCTTACTCTTGGACAGGAAGTGTCTGGTTGGGTTTCACAATTAGATGCTGATTTGCGGCGTTTGGATTTTGCACTTGATGATTTATTTGAACTAGCTTTAGGAGGAACTGCGGTGGGAACCGGTCTGAATACACATCCACTGTTCTCCCAATTAGTGGCAGTTGAGATATCAAACATAACCGGACTGAGGTTTGTTAGTGCAGAGAATAAATTTGCCCAGTTAGC
>DALZ01000019.1:0-5568 GCA_002496955.1 Euryarchaeota archaeon UBA128
AGGCGGCCATGATGAAGGCGGCCACACCGATGGAGAGAGCGGCTCTGATGAGGACACCATTGTTGCAGATGAAGAAGAGGATGGCTTCGACTATGACCCACACAGTTGGCTTGACCCAGTATCCTTCAAAGCTCAAACAGAGGAAGTATTGGGCATATTAATCGAGTTATTCCCCGCTGGTAACGAAACATTCACCGCCAATGCACAAGCGTTCATGTTAGAACTTGACAAGCTACACATTGGTTATGACGCAGCATTTGGCGACTCTGGAACTTGCAGTAACAACATTGCTGCAGCAAACCACAATGCTTACTCATATCTTACCGTTAGATATGGCGTTGAGTTTGTAACCGTGCACGGACTTGACCCAGAGGGCGAGCCCTCAGCAGCAGATATTCAGAAAGTAATTGGCAAGATTAACGAAGATCAAATCTCTGTTATCTTCATCGAAGAATTCACGCAAGCAAGTTCGGTTGACAGTATTGTTGAGGATACCGGTGTTCAGGTATTATACCTATACACAATGGAGAAAGCACCTTCGGACTCGGCTGATAACTATCTCTCGATGATGAATAAGAACCTTGACAACTTGCTTACTGGTCTTGGATGTGCCGCTTGAGCTGACATTAATCGCAATTGATTTATGTCAAATCATTTGGATGACGGTTTGAGTGGTCCTGATGAGAGGCAGGTTTTCCCCCGTTTGCGGTGAAGAGATACTGAATGTCTCTGATTTATCAGTTAATCGAGCAGGCGCCGAAATTATCCATGATATCAATTTGTTAGTTACATGTGGTGAATTCATTGGCATCGTTGGCCCTAACGGTGGTGGCAAAACTACCCTAATACTGACGATATTAGGTATCTTGAAACCACGCACAGGTAACATTCGCATCTATGGGCAACCGCCCCTTTCACGAAGTATTGTTGGGAAGGTAGGATGGGTACCACAAACGGCTTCGAATCTACCGTCTAATGTTCACATTACAGTCAAGGAATTCATTCAGTTAGGAGCGTTGAATCCATATGTCCCATTCTTACTTAGAAAAGACCGGGCCAAAGTGCAGAAGATTATCACCACGGTCGGACTAGATGAATATGCTAATACCAAAATAAACAACCTATCTGGCGGCCAGCGTCAGAGGGCTGCGATTGGTAAGGCGTTAGCTTCCGAGGCAGATTTAATCCTGATGGATGAACCAATGGTTGGGGTTGACAATAAGTCCAGAAATGCAATTATGCAACTGTTAAACGAATTGTGTAGCGAACAGAACAAAACCATTGTGATGATTTCACACGATTTGGCCAGTATTAAACAAACAGTTCACAGAATGATCTACTTAGAGGACAGAATTAGATTTGACGGTCCAACCGATGAGTTCCCTGAATTATCAGGTCTGGCTGAATTACGTGGTATAGTTTCAATGCATGCTGATGAGGATTCAGCAATCGTTACAACAGAAAACCAGCCAGGTAATGCGATAACACTGTGGCCTGGTAAAACGGATGGTGAGGCTTGATGATTCTTGGAGATTTCATTTTAGAACATCTGGGACCACATCTTGAAGAGCTTGCCCCTTACATGCCCGGAGAGATATTTCCGCTGTATTTTTCCTGGGAATACTTCCAAAGACCATTGATTGCAGCGATATTCATTGCTCTAGTTGCCGGACTTTTAGGCTCCTTTTTACTCGTCAAGAATTTGGCACTAATTGGTGACGGATTAGGGCATGTTGCATTTGGTGCAATCGGTGTCGGTGTTGTAGTTGGCGGCTTAGCTCCAATATGGTTTGCAGTGATAGCATGTGTTTTTGCGGCAATAATTATTGATATTTTACAAGAAAAGAAGTGGTTGACGGGTGATGCATCTATTGCGATATTCATGACGGGTTTCTTAGGTCTTGGACTAGTTACTTTACGACTATATGGCAATGAATCTCAAGTCAAGGTTGAGAGTTACTTGTGGGGTGACTTGAATCTCCTATCGAGTTATAATTTTGAGTTTATTTTGTGGGTTAGCATCATATCATATTTGCTGATGATAGTGTTCTATAATTGGTTACTGTCTATTGTTATTGACCCAATTGCTGCTCTAGTTCAGGGGTTGCGAGTTCGCATCATTGGGCTGATCTTCAGTATCATGAGTGCAGTTGTAGTTGTCGCTATGGTGCAAATCATCGGAGTTCTACTTGTTACAGCATTACTGGTTACACCCGCAGCTACGGCACAACTTGTGGGTAGAAGTTTCGCCGGTTGTGTAATTTTGGCACAAATATTTGCAGTAGCGATTATACTATTGGGGCTTTACCTCTCGGCAGAAAACTCCACCGGTACAGGAGAAATGACCGCCCTCGTTTCTGCACTAGTTTTCGCAATTGTTGCTAGCATCAAATTAACTGTAGTGAAAATAATTACGCCAATGCAGAATAACAATTAGTGCAGCGCCAACTTAGTTTTCGTATAGAACCATAATTGATTGATTGACATTCACATTATCTTGACTGTCATCTAAGATTATTCTTAACTCATGTTCCATGAAGGTATTGAAGTAGATAGTTTGCCATTGCATAGCATCTCCATCATTGATTTGACCATTCCTCGTTTGACAGATATCATCTAACTCGTCGACTAATTGCCAGGTCAATTTAATCTGTTGGCCGCTGTCACCAATGTTGTTGACGATGGCGGGATTTTCAACATTGGAGATTATTTCGATCATCTTCGGATGCTGGCCAGCATTCTCTGGTTCGGGATTGAAGGGTAAGGCTTGGGGATTGACGGTGTCAGTTTCGGTCCAGTCGATGCGTAAATCGATAGTTATCTGAATTGAGGTATTTGCTTGATTGCCTGCATCATCGACTGCATATGCGAGAATATTGTAGATGCCGTGATTGGTAAAATCAATGGAAACAATTGCAGCTTCCTCTGCATCAATTGTGAATGGTTCGCGCCCATCTTGCAAATCTATACCAAAGGTCGCTAACCGATTATCTGCTCTCGTTTTCTGGAAATCAAAACCAATCGAAACACTGTTGGATGAAATTAGCTCTCCCTCTGAATAACTTTCAATGATAGTCCCTTTGGTTATTTCAGGCTCTACATCGAGGCTAATCTCGCCCCCCTCACGGTTGAACATACAGCCCGCAAGACTCGAGCTGAGAATGCACACCAACACCAATGTCATACTGATGCGCGCCATGATTGCACCTGTTATCCTCCAAATATTAACCACTCGCGTAATTGAACAATTCTACTTCTTGATAATATTGGTAACAAAGTTTGGTAATAACTCACCGGCTTTGCCTTGATGGAACTCGTCATGTTGTTGTAGATTCACAGGAGCATCGAGGTTTATTCCCACGCAGTGGGCTCCACATGACTTTGCTACATCGATTAACCCAGCAGCAGGATATACATGGCCACTGGTTCCAATGGTGATAAAGACATCACAATCTTCTACTGCTGCATAGATTTCTGGCATTTGGAATGGCATTTCGTGAAACCATACAATGTGAGGCCGTAAACGCGGATTGTCACATTCTTGGCATGCGACATAATCTGACTCTAAATGTACATCATCCATCATTTCAAATACTGATAAACAAGTCTCGCAACGCAGTAATGCTAGTTCTCCATGCATGTGAATAAGATTCTTTGACCCGGCTCGGCCATGTAAGTTATCGACGTTTTGGGTAATTAATAGGAAATTTTCACCTAGGTATTGCTCTAACTCTACCAATGCTAAGTGAGCAGTGTTTGGTTCAACCTCACGTAACTGCCGCCGTCTTCCCTGATAAAATTCCCAAACCACTTGTGGATTTCTTTCCCATGCTTGTGGCGTGGCGACATCCTCAATCGCATGATTTTCCCAGAGCCCGTCCGAGGCACGAAAAGTTCGAATCCCTGATTCAGCACTTATTCCAGCCCCGGTCAAAACTACGACCTTACTATTGCGAGTTATTGCCACCATGAGACTCGTCAGAGGTTACAATTTTAATGACTATCGAAGGCTTCACTCCGCAAGATAGGTGAGGAAAACAGGTATTTGGAGTGTATTTAACCGGTATCAATTATAAAGCGACAGAAGGTAGTTCCACCAATGGTTAAAGGAATAAACTCGATGCCGGCGAAGGTTTGTCTAGGGATATGCGCTCTAGTAAGCCTGATTTACTCTCTGAATTTCATGTTCTATGCTGATTGTTATGTCATCGGTGGTGATGGTTGTTTTACCATACTGTCGAACGATGCTGCTGAGGGAACCCAAGCATGGGGCAGAGGTGCTCCGGAAACTGCGTTTAATGGCACTCTGATGTTTGGTATGTTCCTTGCTGTGATGCTGTTATTGAACGAGGGTGCTAAAGGTATGTGGCGCATGATGATTCCAGTTATTATTGGGTTTTCAGCGCTTACTGCATCAATTTGGATTCACGGAGATTTTACTGACGCAAGCGAAACGCCAAAATATGCCACACTATTCACTACCATCCTGTATACTGCGGCATATTTCATGTTGCGGGAAGAAGGTGTCAACGACGGTCTTAGCGATTACAAGCCCGGAATCAATGTCAAGGATAAAGGTGCACTTGTAGCATTACTGGTCTTGGTTGTCACAGGTTTATTCTATGCTCTGCGAATGATCTTCACTCCAGACAGTGTAATTGGCGATAACTTTGACGATATTATTCCGGGAATGGCCAACGGTATGGGCACTCCTTCTGATGCGATTGTGGCTGTCACTGGGAGCCTGATTCTGATTTACACGTTGTGGGCTGGCCTCACTTTGACTGAAGGCGCAAAAGGTAAATGGGCCGTTATTCACCCATCAATATTCTGCTTTATGACCATTGTAATTTCGACCTATGTTGGTTTGGTTATTGGTGATGCAAGAACCGTGAGCGATTTGCAGAAAATGGATTTAATCGTTGGACCAGTGGTTATGTTATTGACTATGTTGGCTTATTTCCGCCTGCGTGACGAAGGCATGGAGGATGGTATGACCATAATGGGTGAACCTGTTGAAGATGCTCACTTAATGTCCAAAATGCTACCAGTATTTGGCGTAGTCATTGGAGCATTATTTGCGATAAATGGTCTATTCTTTTGAGTAATTGAATCATCATGCCGATTTATCGGCGAGATTATGCAAGTTATGTTGCCAATAGTAATACTATTGAAGCAGTGAGTTTAGGGTATTGTCGTGAGGACTAACGCTCTGCTCTTGGTTGGCTTAATGGTGACAATGTCACTTTCCGGATGCTTTGGTGATGAGATAGTGGTTGAGGAACCAGTAGTCGTTGAAATCGAAGATCCACGCACCTTTGTTACCGATAAAACCGGTGCTAGTGTGGACTTACCATTAGTCAACATGACTTTCCAATTCAGTGATGTTGGAGAAACAGGTAAGGAACCGAGTATTGGTATAACTTCAACTGGTTGTATATTCTTTATCGCCATGGAGAAAGTTATGCGTTCTTGCGACTATGGCGAGACTTGGGAGGAGGTTCAGGGTCCAGCATGTTCATTCACGACCAGTGATCCATATGGCTGGGTTGACCCAGTGACTGATCG
>DALZ01000019.1:5965-8734 GCA_002496955.1 Euryarchaeota archaeon UBA128
TGGGAAGGCAATCCGCATGATTCTGGGACCACACCAATCAATGACCACATTAAACTAGCCAGTGGCCCATGGACTAGTGCTGGATACGGGGTGCTGGGCCAGTTGACAAGTAGCGTAATTTATGAGACCGCAGTCTATTATTGCTATAACAAAATAATTGGCATCTTCTGCTACACCAGTTTTGATGGTGGTGCGACTTTCGAAGCTGGCGGCCAGATAGTTGGCCTAGCCACTACCAATGGCGGATTACACGGAGCGATTACAACCGCCCCAGATGGAACAGTATATGTTACTCCAAGGGTCGAGACCCCAACCGTAATTGTGTCGAAGGATAATGGCTTCAACTGGTTCACAAGAACCATGGGCGAAGATGTTGGCACTCCCTATCCGAGGAAAAACTCTGAAATTGCCACTGATTCAGCCTCTAATGCATATCATGTATGGACTGGCGGGGATGAGGGCGTTTATCTCTCCCGTTCAACCGATTCTGGTGAGACTTGGGAGCAAGAAAGCATCAGAATATCGCCGGTTGAGGTAATTTCCTCAGTATTCCCTCAGACAGATGCAGGTGATCCCGGCCGGATTGCGATAACGTATCTTGGTAGTGAAGACTCAGAATTGCTTAATCAGTCAAACATTGACGGTAATCCATGGGATGGTAATGCCCATTATGCGCCAAATAATGTGACTTACCACCTATACATTACTTACAGTCTAAACGCTCTTGATGCCGAACCAACATTCCATACTTACCGTGTAACCGACGACCCGGTGCAGATGGGCTCGATTTGTTTGAATTCGGGAGACTGTCGAGATATTGGTGGCTCGAATCGAAACTTACTAGATTTTAACGACCTACACATCGATCGTGAGGGTCGTGTATACGTTGCGTTTGCTGATGGCTGTACCGGCGATTGTGCAACAAGTAACAATTCTAGCGCTCAGGATTCGCGTGATGGTCGAGGATCGGTATACTATCTCGCTCAAGGGCCGAGCCTGTTGGCAGATTTCGGCGTATTGTCCCCAGTATTGTCTATTTCTGAGGTAGAGTTTCAACAAGACTGTTCGACGACCGTTCAGTGTGCGACAGTGGAGCGTAGCGAGCGAGATGATTAAGCTGCAATAGCCTTGACATTGTTGGTCAGGCGCATAGACTGAACTAGATACTTGAACTCAATTCTTGCCTTGGCAATCCTAATTTTACACTGCTTAATTTTTATTTTGTGACCTTCTTTTATGGCTCTCCAATGATTTTTAGTTTGAGTATTCTTTGACTGCTTAGCAAGTTTATACTCCTTACGTCGCTCAATAAGGTCGGTAAATCCGGTTCGTAGTTGAGCAATGCATTCGGTGAACTTCTCTTGCAGTTGTGAGTCTATTTCATTACCATCTGATTTTTTGTCTATCGTTCTCTTCATTCTTCTAGATTCGATTGCTTTGGTGGGAATTTTGTAAAGATCGCTGGTTAATCCGACCCAAGAGGCAGATTTTATCAGCCACTTTGATGGGTCCCAGTGATACCACTTGTGACCATTTCGGTAATCAGCTTGGAAAGTGTGGTGGAAGTTGTGATAACCTTCTCCAAAGGTCAGGAACGAGAGCAACGGTGAATCCCTCGAAGAGTTCTCAGTAGAGTATGGCTGAGTTCCCCATGTGTGTGCTGCAGAGTTGATGAGGAAGGTTGCATGATGGACAACTACAACTCTGATGAAGCCACCGTATACCAATCCACCAAGGAAGCCATGTATGCCGCCAACCCATGCCATACCGATCAGTGCAGGCAATAGAATTCCAACTAGGAAACCAATCAGGAAGATGTTCCTGTCTTGCCAGGCTAGGATTTTGTCTGCTTGTAGGTCCTTGACATTGTCCACGTCATCTTTGTCAATATCGACCATGACCCAACCAACGTGAGCCCAAAAGAACCCCTTGGTTACTGAGTATGGGTCTTCTTCTTTGTCGGTTTTGCGGTGATGCACGCGATGGTCACTGCACCACTTTATGGCAGAGTTTTGGAATGCTGCAGCACCGAATAATGCATAGAATAACCGAAGTGGCCAAGCAGCTTTGTGGGTTTTGTGACTAAATAATCGGTGATAACCAGCGGTAATCGACAAACCAGAGGCTAAATAGAACATTAAGAAGATAATCGGCTCAAACCAACTAATTCCGTAGTTCATAGAGTAGTATACCAGCGAAGTTACCGCTAAAATGGGCATGCCAATTAGAAAACTAGTATTGACGATGTTGATGTTTGATGGGTAAGCAATATGCTCGGACATGGCGCGAACCAAATCCTTCCCCCGTTTGAGGTTATGTCTTTTCCCACCAGTAAAATAATGCATTGTTGGAGTGGTATATGGCGCGCAAATAGACAATTGAGTCATGCGATTAGTTGATAAATCGAACTTCTCTTTCTCGATTCGGGGACGGTAACATTACTTCGACAGGTAGCATGCCGCAAGTTGTCATTCTTGCGGGAGGTCTTGGAACTAGGTTGGGGAAGATTGCTCAACACATTCCAAAATCCCTGGTCGAGGTTGATGATAAACCCATAATAAGCCACATACTTGATTGGATAAGTATCCAAGGATGCAATCGCGCATTGGTATTGACTGGCCACCTTGGTGAACACTTTGACAAATATTCTCATGATTCAGTGTCCTTGACATATGTCAGAGAATCTCAACCACTTGGAACTGGCGGAGCACTATGGAATGCAGTAGACTTTCTAGAATCAGAATTTATTCTATTATGGGGTGATGATTT
>DALZ01000019.1:9158-10589 GCA_002496955.1 Euryarchaeota archaeon UBA128
AGACACATAGACGGAAAAGTCACGCAATATAGCAAACGCAGTGAGAATCCGGCATTCAATGGATATGAGGCAGGAACCAGCGTAGTTAGCAAACGCATAGTCCTGCTATTCGGCCGTGACGGCAAATGGAGTTGGGAAGAAACAGTCTACCCCAAACTTTCTGGTAAGATCGGCGCCCACATTGACAACACAAAATTTTGGGATATGGGAACACCAGAGCGATTATCAAAATTAACTGACTTTCTCAAAGCGCGCGGGTCCTGAACTGGACATATTCAATGCGTCAGGCAAGACATCTTGGTGGCTAACTAACACTAAAATCATGCCACCGTAACCACCGCCCATCATTCTCGCCCCCAAAACGCCTTCAGTTTGCTGTATACTGTGAACCAAGTCATCCATCGCTGGCAAACTTACGCCAAGTTTACTCAATGATGCGTGCGATTCATTCAGCAATTTACCAAGTTCGTTGGCACTTGCACAAACCGCAAGCCTTACGCGGTTATTTTCCTCAGTAACATGGTCGTGCGGATGAATTAACGATGAATTGTATGATAAGTCGGTCAGCCGACGATGGATGCCAGAATCAACCAACTTGAATAGCCAAGATTCTGGTAACTCAACATGTTTCACAGATAAGGCGGTAAAATCGATCAATGTCGCTTTATCCTGTTTGGCAAATACCATCGCCATTTGGTCCAACAGACCACAAGGAGTGCCGAGTATTTGATGTTCTATTGTTTGAGCAATCTTACAGATGGTGTTTTTGTCTGCTTCTGGATTTGCGCCCATCGCTATAGCTACGCACAAAGCCGCAGATGACGACATTCCTTTGCAAATTGGAATTGCACTGTTCACGGTTAATTCAGCTGGATAACCACCAGCGGCTTTCCACAAATTGACTACGATTGTTGCACCAATAAACTCAGCCGTTAACGATTTGATGTTTAGTTCCAGATTGATATCTGTCGTGAATGCTAATGCAAGACCACCTAGATAATCGGTGTGCTCTCCAATGATGTTGACCCTTGATGGGACCACAATTCGGCGAACCATGAGTTAACCAAGTTGGTCATCTATATGGTAGATTGGGTCGATCTAAATTAGCCGCAGAGATTACTGTCGCAACAGTTCACTGCTTACGTCGAATCGACCAATTTTTCCGTGGTAAACCTTCGAGTGCGACCCCGGTTAAGACACCCCAGATAACCGGTTCTGCGAGTTCAAAATAGAGTGCTACAAACATAGCCAGAGTAGCAATTATCCAATGATGGACCCAGAATTTTTTAGATTTGAGATGAAATCGCGTATTTTCGGTCACATATCTCGCTGAGGCAAACGCAATAATTAACGCGATTGAGTAGTGCGCGAATTCCATAAAATCCCTCACAGCGGGCTGTTACAGGCTGGGCAGAAGTTCCACTCTGGCTG
>DALZ01000113.1 GCA_002496955.1 Euryarchaeota archaeon UBA128
GGTCATCTGGTCGTGGTTAACGATACTAGAGTAACCATCGACGATGCTTATTCATTCCACCCAGCAATTGGCGTTGATATGCAAGGTAACACACACATTGCCTGGATGGATGCGAGAGATTACGGCTTTGAAAAATCTGCTAACTATGAAGTCTATTACACTAAACTAAGGCTCCAAGGCGCTGGTGCCTTCGACGGTGCAGAAGAAGGACTGTCCACATACGCGATCAAGAAGATACAAGATACACCGATTTCTAATGTTGAAGGATTAGACGGACTGGCAAATAATCGACCTTGGTCTGGTCATTCGATTTTCCCATCACTTTTGACAGACGAGCAGAATAACGTGCACATCGCATGGGTTGATTCAGCGAATGTTACTGCGGGCGAAGAAATTCAGTATACGAGATTAAACCAGACTGACTTGACCGGTCTGGGTGAATTTGCTCTAGACCCTTGGGAAATTGTTTCTATAACAAGTTGGGCGAGTAACAAGTTAGGAACTGATACTGCAGGACGGCCTGAGATTGGAATGCCCCCAGCATTCGCCAACGACTTGGGTAGTGGCGCACATGTCGGATGGTCAGACCGCAACAAATGTAACGATGAGCAGAACGGGGCATTCACTATTTGTTACTCCCACGTTCTAACTGGTCAAGTTGACGTGGAATTAGAGTTGGGAGAGACCTTTTATCACGTAATTGAGCCTGGTGAACAAACCTTGTTCAATATGACAATGAATAATTCAACACCTGGTGATATAGATTTAGTGGCTGATACCTATGGTCTAAACATAACAGGCGTTCCACAAAATTGGACCGCACAAATTTTCTTTACCGATAATCAAACACAAATAACCCCGACAACCCCAATCTTCCTCAAAGGTGGAGAGTTCATTAATTTCTATCTGAGAGTGCAAGCGCCAACAATCTATCAGGCAAACGAGGATGAGTTGGCTCAGATAGTCGTCACTGCGAAATCATACAAAGACCCAGCAATTAGGTCTGATTTGACAACTCTGACCCTAATGGACGTGGTTCACGGTATAAGTCTGGATACCTCACTGAGTGTTCAAGATATTGAGCAAGGTAGTCAAGCCACATTCTCGATAACAATCACCAACACGGGCAACGTGCAAGATAGTTTCTTGTTCTGGGACCCTAACACCTTGGAGGGCCAACAGGAATGGTTGTTACCATTTGGTTGGGAGATTACCTTCCCACTGAGAGTCGAACTTGATCCAGGAAAATCAACCACTAAGATTCTCACAGTAAAGGTCCCTTCAACCGAAGACCCCGGAGCATTCGTGATATATCTGAAAGGCTGGTCAGAGGGCGAACCAATAAAGTCAGTAGATAAAGGGACTTACGATATCCTTGAGCTGGGAATCTTTGTTTCCATTCAATCAGAAGGCAATATCGTATTTGAAGAGTTACTTCCGGACGAAAGGGAAGTCGAAGTAAAAGCAGGAAATTGCCATACCTTTGAACAAGATGTTACCAAGAATTTTGAATCTGGTAATCTAATATTCAGCACTCCAGGCGCGCCAGAACCGCAACCAAACGATATCGACGAAGCTACATGGAGGGAATCAAATTGGGTTCTCGATATTGATTTCTCGCAGACACCGGGCGGCACAGAGGCAGAGCTTGGCATGCCGATTGAGTGGAAACTAGATGCTGGGACGACATTTAGAACTTGGATGGTGAGAGTAAATGTCTGCGTACCTGATGACGCTAGTATCGGCTCTAAGAGTTTCACTTTGCAAGCAAATTTAGAAGGGTATCAGAAAGTGTCTGATTCCGGAAGATACACTGTTAATGTAATTCATGAATACAGTCTAGAAACTCAAATTGAGCGTGATGTTGACCGATTAATCTCGACAACTGATGCCAATGGCAATCCAATATCGGCAATCGCCGTCAACCCTGGTGAAAACATTGTTTTACCTGTTACAACAACTAACGACGGCAATGGACCCGATCGATTTGACTTCCGTCTTACTACTGTAATAGACCCAAGCGGTGTACCGGTCAGAACCGGGCACTGGGACATTGTCATTCCGAGAGAGAGTTTGGAAGAGTTAGACAGAGACTCCGACCAATCTTTCGATGTATTGATGAATATACCAGAGTTTGACATCGGTGCCGGATTGTATGTTGTTGAATTCAAGACACTATCCGAAGAAGCCTATCCAAACGAACAAAATCGTTTGACCCGTGAAAGGGATATAGATTTCTTGTATGTGTATGTCAATGAATTCTATGACATGGAGATAACTATGGATCCAACGGTTGATAATCCAGTCAAGGTATCTGCACCCGGAAAAATAGTCAGTTTTGCAGTTAACATAACTAACAATGGTAACGTGAATGACTGGCCAACATTAGATAATCACACAGCTCAATCGCAAGGTAATGATTTACTGTGGAGCGAACTACCTGGCATGGGTTCACTCGAAGGTTGGTCCGTTGAGTGGCGTACCATCAAGAAGATTAGCAACGATTTGAGCGTTGACGAACCCTGCGTTGTTATCTCTGACCCAATGCCTGCCGCCGATGCAACCCCAACCGAGATGGATGCATACTACACAGCAATCGCTAATCAGCAAGAATCGATTCGCTGCGCATATATCGAACCAAACGGGGTCTACATGATGCCAGAGATGGCTCCATATCAAACGATTGAGATGATTGCCGTAGTGAAAATTTCCACAACTGCGAAATTAGATACTCGCAATGTTGGTCTCAAGGTCGTTTCCAGTGCGGGAGACATGACAGAGGGAGGAGATTTTGATTCTTCACCATCATGGCAAGGTGAGGATCTTGATAGTAATGAGTTCATTGTAACATTAAGTTTGAAAGCTCCAGACTTGGTCATCAAGGATATCATAGTCTCCCAATACAGTGCTGAAATTGATTCAACAATACCGATTGGAATAACACTTCAGAATGTGGGCAACACTCATGCCACCGACATCGAGATTGTTCTATGTCAATATGATGATGTAAACAGCCAATCGATTATCAAAGATATCAAGCGCAATGGATGTGACGAAGACAGTATCGTAATGCGCCAGATTGTTGGTGCACTACTTGCTCCAGATGCATCACAGGATGCCAAGGAGATTGAAATTTACCTACTTTACCCTGTCGTTGCAGGAAGTAAAGGTGTCTATGTGGTGGTTGACCCAATGAACGAGATTGTTGAAGGCAGTGAAAGTAATAACATCAAGGCCGTTACTGAGCCATTGGAATCGCCGAGCCCGTTCTTTGATGTGGCTGGGCAGGTTGTTGCTAAGTCAGCCTTGCCGTTTGTTGTAATACTGTTGACGTTATCTCTGCTTGGTGTTGTTTACTTTGTTGGCAAGGCAAGAAGGGAAGAGGTAAACAAGCGAATTGCCGAACAATCCTCTTTGATATCAGTTTTGGAGTCAAATGATTAGAAGTTAACTCAGTTGCTCTTGTAGTCACCAAGCCACCAGTATAACTCAGAATTCTCTGGGGCTGCAATAACATGTCCGGCGCGATGCGATATTTGTCGCTGTAGTTTGGCTTTGACTTCCTCTAGCAATTCAGAGACCTGGCGCTGACCAAGCTGTAGTTCTCTACTTAGAAGGTTCAGGTCTAATCTCTTTTCTGGTGCTTCAATAATTGAATGGATCATTGCTCTCTCCTCGTATTGCTCGAAGTCACTGTCGACCCCTTGAGAGATACGATTTCTGATATGTTGATGTAAGGATATTAGAGCATCTCTTTGGTTATCCAGATTTTCTATTACCTGATTAAGCTCCGCTAAATGTCCGACTCCTTCGCTTACCGAGATTCGCTTCCTACCACTTACCATTTCGGCGACAGAATGTGTTACTTGTGGAAGTTTACTGGACAATCTCATCGGACCCCCGGGAGGAAGTTTTCTTTGTTCGCAATTGAACAGATCTGGTCCTAGGTCAATTCTAATCGAAATTGCTTCTTGAACAGTGTAAATAGTTCTAGGAGGACCACCCTTTTGGCTGGGAACCTTTAGTTTTGCAACGAAACCGCCCTCTTCCAGTTCCTTCAGATGCTTTTTTATCGCCTGTTGACTAACTCCGATTAGTTCGGCTAACTGCATTGGATAGTGCGGTTCTCTAACCAGTCTTTCCAATATTTGACGGCGAACCTTGTTTTGTAACAGTCGCAGTGCATGGTCAATGTCTGCCATATTGCTCAACCTAAGGTTCACTAATTGATGAACCTTTTCAAATCAGGATTTAGTAACCCTATACCAAAATATGGCCCCAGTAACCGTCAATACCAATCCAATCATAATCAGACCGATCGCTAAACCAGATTTTAACGACGCTTGATAATTCCAGTCTACATCAAATTGCTGGAGTGTCTGTGTGTCATCTCCGCCGGCGACGAAACGATATTCTCCAGGTTCAGGTTGCCAGGTTATCTGGCCATTTGAATCTGGACCCCCAGCAATCATCGTAATGGAATCTTTCTGACACTCATAATAATCCCCTTTGAGTTCACATTTGCTAGCTTCACTTGCTTCAGCAATGCCAATCCACACTCCTGACTTTACCCA
>DALZ01000003.1 GCA_002496955.1 Euryarchaeota archaeon UBA128
TCTTATCGTTCGTCGCGGTGATGTGATACCAAAAATTGAACAGACCTTAGGACGCGCCGAGCAACAAGATTTAGAAAATCGTCGACATGCTGACGGCACACCATTTGTTATGGAACTTCCAAACCATACCGCAATTAAGATTCCCAACATTTGCCCTTCTTGTGATGGTGAGTTAAGTATTGAGGGGGCGTTTTTGAAATGTTACAACATGCTGTGTGACGCGCGAACAAACCGATCAATTCTCTATTGGTGTCGGGCCCTAGAAATGGATGGTATAGGTGAAAAACTGGTTGAACAATTGCTCGATGCGGGGTTAATAACCTCGATTGCAGGGCTGTACAATCTGACGCCAGCGCAGATAACGAGCCTAGAAAGGATGGGCGACAAATCAGCTGAAAATGTCCTTTCAGAATTGTCAAGAACCAAAAAAATGACCTTGGGGAAATTCATTCATGCACTTGGATTGTCTGGAATTGGTCCAGAGTTAGCATCATTATTTGCTAGTCATGTCAAATCTCTTGAAGGTATGTTGCAGTGGCTGACCGCTGCGCATGCTGCTCCTGGTGACGTTGATTACGGGCCTCTAGTTGACTCCAGCAGTAAGCCCCACAAGACTAACCAAGCGCTGCGCGAACTGTGCCAATATGATGGAATTGGTGAGAAGGTAGCCATTCAAGTCAGGGACGGCTTACAACTAAGGCGCAACCTAATCAACGAATTAGCTAATCACCTCATTCTCGACGTGGAACCAGTATTGACTTCGACAGGTAAATTTGAAGGAATGACTTTCTGCATTACCGGTACGCTTAGCCAACCACGTAAAGCAATTCAATTGATGGTCAAGGCAGCAGGTGGTAAGGTAGTAGGGACTATTTCTACCAAACTAGATGTCTTAATCGCCGGGGAGTCTGCAGGATCAAAATTAAGCAAGGCTGAGAAACTTGGGATAACAATCTGGAATGAGGACGAACTCAACCACGCCTTAGCAAACCAAGATTCCGTTGAATTACTGTCCGAATCGACCTCTGTGAGTCAGGAAATAGACTCGCAAAAGTCCCTACTTGACTTCTAACATGCGTTTATAAGCGCATTTCTTGGATAATATTCAATAGTGCAAACCGAAGCAAACACTGTGGTTCATCGTAGGGCAGTGGTTGCCGTCAGCATTTTGGTAATGTTGTTGATGGTCCCTGTGATTCAAGGCTCGTCAGGCGGCATCTACAATCGGGCCTCTGGTTGTAACTGTCATTCTCAGGCCGGCTCAAATGCAGCAAGTGTAACCATCTCTGGCTTACCATCATCATATGACGCTAACAATCAATACCAACTCACAGTGGCAGTAAGCGGAGGCGTTTCAGGTTCTGGCGGAGGCTTTTCGTTGGAGGTTAACAAGGGCACACTCAATACCGGGACAGCTGGGACACTAGTCAAGGTAAACAACCAAGGAAAAAGTGCCACTCATACTTCAACCGGCAATGGTTACCGTTCATGGACTGTTGATTGGACTGCTCCAACGGTTGGCGCCGGTTCTGTAACTTTTGAGGTCGCTGGTATGACGACGAATGGCAACGGCGGAACAAGCGGTGACCGATGGGCGACGACCGTTATTCAGGTGTCGGAAAGTGTCGCACCTAACAACCCGCCATCAGCGACCAGCGTGTCACTCGACCCAACTTTAGCCACCACTACCACCTCACTAACCCTCTCTTATTCATTTACCGATCCAGACAATGATGCCGAGTCTGATAGTGAAATAACTTGGTATCGCAACAGCCAAGCATTGCCTCAGGGCACCATAACGGGGCTAACAGTTCCCTCAGGTCAGACCGCTAAAGGTGAAGATTGGTATGCGACAGTTAGGCCTTCAGATGGTACTGACTACGGCAATATCGAATACAGTAATACAGTTACTATTATCAACTCACCGCCGACCCTAACCAGCCCTACAATAACACCTTCAGAACCAGATGAAACCGATGATTTGACAGTTATCTATTCTGCCAACGATGATGATCAGGACACCCTCAGCACCGAAATTAGGTGGTATTTAGATGGCGTGTTAGTTGCCGAATTCAATGACGACAATATCATTCCCTCAATTGCCACCCGTGACGGTGATGAATGGCGTGTTGAAGTTACTGTAAGCGATGGGGATGACATTACGAGCTTATCCTCACAAGTTATTGCTGTTGGAGGAATTATTCAAGTAAATACTGCGCCTGAGGTGACTAGTATTGGAATTTCGCCTGATGCACCAACTACCGTTGACGAATTGCAAGTAAGCTATGTTGCTCAAGACTTGGACAATGACCCAATAATCGATACAGAAGTAGAGTGGTTTGTCGATGATGTGCTAACAGACTTGACAGGTTTTGTTATAGCTTCGTCAGAAACAGAAAAAGGGCAGAATTGGGAGGCTAAAATACGGGTTTATGATGGCAAGGATTGGTCCGCATGGGCCTCATCTTCAGCATCTATAATCAACACACCACCAGAGGTAGAATCGGTTACGTTAACGCCCAGTGAAGTGTTTACTGACGACTCTATTTTTGTTGATTATCAATCTAGTGATTTGGACGGTGATGTAGCATCAATGCCACAGATAATCTGGTTGAAAAACGGTGTCGAACAGACTCAGTTTGAAGGATTGAATCCACTCCCCGCAGAATATATCGCTAAAGACGACATATGGACTGCAATGGTAAAAGCAAGTGATGGAGAATCCTACAGCGTGACCGGCCTAGAATCCTCCGTAACAGTGCAAAATAGTTTGCCAACACTATCAATAAATGAAATTCCGGATAACCTGTCGTTGGTAAATTCGGATTCCTTGGGTGTAGAGATTACTCCCGAGTTTACGGATTTAGATGGTGATATGACTGACTATACAATCCACTGGCTTAGAAATGGATTTCGGGAGGGTAGTTTAGATAACGACACTTTTGTTGGCGCAGAGTTATTTGGTGCCGGACAAATTTGGACCCTGGCAATCTATTATGATGATAATGACGGCCCGCAGCAACAGTTCACCAAAACAATTGCGATTGATAATCTCCCCCCTACGGCAAATATTGATGTCTTGAGCGCTGATTTGTGGCGCGGTGAAATCATCTCTCTTTCTGCAAGCCAATCCTCGGATTTAGACGGTGTGATAAACAATTACCTGTGGCAGTACAGTGACAGTGAAGGTAATTCTGGCACAGCAACTGGTAGTAATGTAGAGATAACAGGTTTTGGAAATATTGAGGTCATTCTTACTGTTGAAGATGATCTGGGATTAACCAATACCGCCACGACGAACCTGATCACTACACAGGGTCCAAGAGTTACCGGATTGACAGCAGTAAATATCAACGACGGCGTTGAACTACTATGGCAGTGGTCTGGTGATGACACAACATTCATAGTTTTGCGCAACGGAGAGCAAATAGGAACTACATCAGGTTTCACTTTTGTTGACAAACCAGTAATTGCGGGCCCCACATCCTACACCATCACTCCGGTGATAGATGAGCGAGAATTGTCAGCAGGTTCGATGACATTAACTGATTTTGATGTTAATATTTCACTTGAATTAGACAGCAGTGTATCTGAGTCAGGCGGATTAATCTTCGGAATATTGTTCTTGATTTCGAGTGTTGCAATGATATCTTTAGCACTGCTGCAAAGGAGGGAGTAGAGTGAACAGAGTAACTATATTCTGTATTGTCACTTTGCTTCTCGGTTTCACCTCGCTTGGAGGAGCTAATCCCGGCGGCGTTGGAGACGGCGATTTTGACATGCAATGCGGGGGGGCCTGTCATGGTGATTCTTCACAGAATCAAACCTCACCTGCCTACCTTGAATTGTCTTTGGATAGTACGCCATACTTGGGTCTACCAGTTTCAATCACCGGTAAAATTAGCGGCGTGCAATTTTCGTCATCCGATGTTGTGGGGTTATTCCTCTTAACTGACACAACTGGACACAGTGATTTACCTGAGGATGCGGGATGGTCAGTGCTTTCAGACCAAAACGGTGGTGATAATAATTACATCGAGTTAGAAGCTTCCTCACTTACCAGTGAATACACAATCTCATGGACCGTGCGACCGGAAATCATTCAATCGACAGAATTCTATTTATCGATACATCACGGCAGTGATAATGTTCCTTTCTTTGGAATTAGCAACGCGCTATCGGTGACGGTTCAAGAGATTCCAGAGAATCTTCCACGCCTGGCCGTCGATTATTCTCCTAAAATCACGCGCACTATCGGTGAAAATACTACAATGCTGGTATCAACTATTGATGTCCAAGAGTTAGATATTGAGTGGCGATTAGTCGACGGGGAATCAATTTTTGTTGACGGGCAAAGTGTTACTGATCAGGAGTGGCGCTTTGAGTTGCCCGCTGCAATCCAACCCTCGATTATTGAGTGGCGGGCGACAATGAGAGGCGACGGTCCGGATCAAGTTACTCCGTGGTTTAGAATTGCTGCTCAAGAACCATTGCCTGAAATTAATCAATCTCAAATTTATCTCCAGTCATTAGCCTTGGGCGTCTTTTTTGTTGGATTGGTTCTGACTCTGCACAACAGGTTTGGCCACACCATAACTCCCAATGGCAACGAGTTTTCATCCTTTGATGAGATTGGAGACGATACTACGCTCGACGACCTGCCACCTTTGCCTCCAGGAGGCCTTCCGCCCGGATGGACATTAGAGCAATGGAAGTGGTATGGTCATGAATATTTGGAGGATATGTCGTGATTTCATCAGCAACTTTCCACGTCATCACTACTGAGTTAGTTGTTGGCTCATTTGCTATGGCAGGAGTGTGTTTTCTCATCAAAGCGTTACAATGTTTTGGAATAATTAAGCATGAAAAATTATCAATGGTTACAGACTATGCTGGACATTTCGCCATCGGCTTTGGTTTGTTAGCAACCCCATTTGCCATTGCATCTGGAATTTCATCGTCACCCGGCTCGGATGTCAGTTCGCCGCTATTGGTTAACAAAATGTTTATGTCGATGACAGCAACAGGATTAGCAGTTGCCTTGTTATACGCTCGGTTTAAGATTGGTGAATCAATTTGGTCAAATAAATTCTCGGGGATTACTCAGGCTTCAGCAGGTCTAGGAGCAAGTGGCTTTATGCTACTAACAGCTTCTGTCGGCGGGAAATTCACTAGAAACGAGTCACTACTTGATTTGCTCAATTTACCTTTTGAAACTATTTTACTAATGCCGGTTTGGGCAACGGGGGTAATTCTGGCCGTCGGAATCGCAACCACAGTGCTAGCAGTAATGGGGCTCAATAGACGCTCAGCCATACAACATTGAGTTTGACGGCGATTTTTCTTGAGAGATATTTGCTCCATCCATCATGGCTTGTAATTGGGATTCCAAAAACTCAGCCTCTTCGATCAAAGGTTGATGCGGCAAGTCGATAGAGGGTAATAGATTGTTGAGATTTTCGATTAATGTTGCAGCTGCTCTTGCGTCGGGGTATCTAGGGTCGGCTTCAACCATGATTGACATCAGGTCTAAACCTCTGCGGCGTGCTTCACCGAGAATTACTGCATTGATGCCCTTGATGACCCCTTGCTGCAGTAGGGGGACTTTCATTTCTTCAAGTCGCTTACGACTTTTTTCATTGGCTCCAATACCTACAACGTCAATTCCCTCGGTGTCTTCGTAGTCGACGACAGGCTCATTGCCGTTCAAGTTTCCTTTCATGCCCTGTTTAGCAAAGGCATCGATAACAACGCCTGCAACAATGTTCTGTGCTTTCGACCATTCAAACATTGCCCAAGCGATGTCATGAGCTAGGGCTTCAGGCACAACTAATTCGCTCATCAGCAGTATTACTTGGTCACACCCCTCAATGGTACACTTTGGTTTGCCAGCATAGGCTCTAATCGGCGGTAGCGGGACCCCTTTGTCGACCAAGGTTAGCGCAGGTAAACGAGGGTCAACGACGCCACCAATAAATTCCAGTTCAAGATGGTCAATCAAGAAATGTGAGACGACACTAGACACCATTCCAACACTAGGAAAGCACGTTACAACGAGAGCATTCTCCGTAGAAACCTCTGCATTAATCTTGACAGTCGTTCCTTCCATACTAGCTCCTACCCCGCCTCGATGTATGAAGACTTCCATCAAATGGACCGGCGGTGGTTTGATGTGGTTTAATGCTTAGGGGACACTATGTCAGGTGAGGTGGGCCAACAGGGAATCTCTCACATGATTTCACCATCATCATGGAACCGGTTCGAGACTTGTCCCCGCATGTATTGGCTTAGTCGGCAAAAGTTGCCTCGCAAAGCTGGGATGGCTGCTTCGATTGGCACTGCAGTTCATGCTTCAGTTGAGGATTTATTGCAACATGATTATACTCATATTGGCAATTCGCAAGATGACTGGTTGCCACAAGAGGGGGAGAGGTTACTTAGAATCCGTTGGGAGGAAGAAAAGGCGGTATTTTTTGCAACACCGAGGAGGCCGCAATGGAAGGAAGAGAAGTGGAAGGAAGCGCTAAATCATCAAAGAGGCGCAATTCGGTTATTATTGGATCATGTTGGTATTTCTGGGTTAAACCATACAAAAATCACCGGTGCATTGTGGCGCAGAATACAGTCATTGGCAATTGCTGTAGAAGGTGAACTAAAGACCAATGATGGTAAACTAATGGGGCGACTCGATCTCTTGATGGCAGACGTTGATGCAAACGGGCGTATGGTAGGATGGTTAGTGGCAGATTTGAAAACTGGACGGGCGCCAAAGGACCAACTGAAGTTGGAGGTGAATCGACAACTTCGATTATATCGTGATATCCTACGTTCAAACAATCCAGATGGGCCCCCAATTAGAACTGAGGGATGGTATACCGCCGATTCTTCAAAATGGTTGGCGTCTGGTGACGATGTGCTCGCAGATGCTTACGCAGCATGGGAGGCTACTACGCCTGGAAAAGTCCCTTTGGAGCCGATTATTGGTGATCAGAGTTGCGGTGGATTTTGCGATTGGAAGGCCTGGTGCCCTCATTGGTGGCAATGGCGATTTGACAACAATACGCTGCATAAGGATGACTTTTCTGATGCAGTGATATTGTTGCACAATTACGATTCATCGAGTGGTTCTGCAGTGATTGAATTGTGTGAGCCGAGAGACGGTGCCGGTAACGTGATACCAACTGGAATAAGAACTGGGGCGAAATTTGACAATCGAGGAAAGGAGGCTCTGGAAGATTTATTACAACAGGGCCATCAAGGCCCTATTTATCTTGGTTCAGCAATGACCAACCGCAATTCATGGCGAATCGGGCACTGGTGCGATGTATTGCCGTGGTCCCCAATTCCTGACGGCGAGGAATACTCAAGACGTGAATGATGAAAGAAATTCTCTGAGTTTCCGTCGAGCGTCCTCATCTTCGATTCCTGATGGTGACAGTAGCCAATTTATGTATGAAGGGTCTAACTCTGCAACCTCAGTCAGATGACGGCCGCGATGTCGGCCAAATGCAACGACATAGTGACCGTCGTCGATTCGAATCTTGCCCAACGAGTCTAACATTTCTAAGTCATTTAAGCCTCGCCCGAGTTTAGAATCATCCGCCGTTATTTTCCCATGAATTAACCACCTTTCAATTTCCGCTAACGTATTACGAAACATCAAAGCATGGTCGATCGTTAAACGCCAAAACAGCAGTAATGATGCGGCAGCGTCAGCGGCCGCGGTGTGAGCATTGTCAAGAGAGATTCCATGTCTATGGCATAAACTACCTAGATTGTGTGGTCTGCTAACTTTGACGCGTCTGACGATTTCGAGAGTATCCATGATGGCTTTTGGTTTGGGAGGTAATCTTCCAACTCTTCTAAACTCATTGTCAAGCAACGGCATGTCGAACCTTCTAACATTGTGCCCAACGATGACTGAATTTTCAATCAGTTGATGAATTTCGTCCGCAAAATGGGTAAAATCCTGCTGGCCCTTGACATCACTGTCGTAGATTCCGTGCACTTCACTTGCTCCGGCAGGGATTGGACGTCGAGGATTGATGATTGTCTCGTAGTGAACCTGTTCACCCGCTGAATTTGATCCGACTAGAGCAATTTGCACAATTCTGTCGTTATTTGTCGAGATGCCCGTGGTCTCAAGATCGAATGCCAAGACTGATTCTCCAGTAAGGAATTCATGACCCATTAAAGAAAGCAAAAGTTACTACCTATTGAACATCACTATTAACAGTCGATAGTAACATTAGAGTTCTGTTAAGTGTTCGGTTAAACTATGGGTTTGAAGGATAGATTACGGGATTTGTTTGATATCGACTCGGGCAAATTGGCGGAAACAATAGAGGCCGATGAGGCTGAAAGCCCCGAGGAAAAAGCGCAGTTTATGGCTCTAGCTGAGGACATAACCAATGAATTATTAGATGAATTTGCTGCTGAAGATGCCGATACTCCTGAAGATGCGGAACCCATACTAGTGTCGGAGTATGATGCAGGTGATGTTGATGTCAGCCAGTTAACTACTGAAGAGGAGGTTATGTCTAACCATAATGAAGTAAATGTAGTCAATCATGATTCGCTTGATGAGATAATAGAACATCTTGAAGGCGTCGAGATTATTGGTGATTTGCCTGAGGAAGTAACCTTCTAATGGCGTTCTATTAGATGCCTCGGTTTTTGATGCAAACACCCTAGGGTTGATGCATACTATTAGAAGGGGGAAGTATTTCCTTTGCTCGATGAGCGTGAAACTGGGTGTGAAATCAGCATTCCTCTCTTGCCTCATGATTTTTTCAGTGATGTTATCAGGTTGTGTTGCTTTTGAGTCGACCGTAAATCCTAGAGCGGTTCTTCAAGCCTACCCATTATTCATTCAAGAAGGTGAAACAATCACCCTTGATGCTAGAAGTTCTGAGGCAGTTGAAGGGGTAATAACGGACTATGAGTGGGATTTTGGTGATGGCAAGACGGCAAAAACAGTCATCGGCTTCACCTCCCATACATACGAAAAATTCGGTGTTTACACCGTCACCTTGACCGTCAAAAACACGGGTGGTGGCGAGGATGATATATCGACAAATATAGTGGTAAACGGTGCTCCAGTAATGAATCTGACCATTCCAGATAATATCAAAGCTGGCGAATCTGCGATGCTAGATGCCTCTGGAAGTTTCGATCCCGAGGGCAAACAGTTGCAATATTCATGGGATCTAGATTGGTCTGAGGATTCCAATAATGATGGCGACAATCGAAATGATGTCGATGCCATTACTGCAACGGTTCTTCTCCCAACAAATCAATCGGGGACTAAGCGTGGTAGCCTGATAATTTCAGACGGTGATGGTGCAGAAAAATACGCCTCATTTGAACTAGAAATCTCAACTAGAACCTTTGAAGTCGAGTGGCGAACTGAACAAATCAGTCTTACATGGGACGGGTATCTCGATCAAGGCAAATCGTGGGAAGAAACAATTAATCCCGGATTAGAAGGCAGAATACTGTCATTCTCAGCAATGCTAGAACTCGACCAAGAACTCGGACCCCAAGATAACTTTACTTTGCAGTTAGAAATCATTGAAGACGGTTACCGCAAGTCAGCCAAGACAGAAGGAGGCAACATTACTGCAAATGAAACTTCAAAGGCAGAACTAGACAGATACGGTATCAATCCTGCAGGTGAGGATGGTACCTATACTGCCGATTTTGCAGAGGATGTTTTGGAGCAGTTACTAAACAAGCCAGGTTTTCGCAATGGTCAAGGTAATTGGACTTGGACAATATTTGCGCAACAAGCAGATCCAGATCCGCTGTTTGAAGGACTTCCCGACCCAGATCCGGGCAATGACTGGACTCTAGAAGTGGTTATCGAGATACAAGTCCCGGTCTTAATTGAGATTGCGCTATGATGCCTGTGTTGTGTGAAACTATAATTTACAACTATATGGTCGGGTTGATTGAATACCATGGTGGATACCGTTGAGATAACTAGGGTCAACATCAGAGACACACTTTCTCTAGATGTTGCTGTGTGGATGAATCACCCCGATGATTGGGACTTCAGGCCAACCTTGTCTTGTGTTGGCAATGAGTTTCAAATTGCCAATATCATTACCGGTGACAAACTTGCAACAGTTGAATTATCAGATGAGGAACTAGAGGTTTTGCAGCGCGACAGAGTCGCAGAATTGAGAGTAAAGTTTCAGGTCCGTGGTATGCACGGCAACCTCGCAATAATTAATCCCATTATCGCAGACGGCAAGGCCAAGAAGCTTGCTACAGCAAACTGGAAAACAACACAATCTGTCGATTTATCCTAATTATCAATCGATGGGATAGCCACCATGTCTTTGATATGGGTTAAATGTGTTTTTTTAATCATGAAACCTAAGCAAGCCCAGATTGGTTCACAGAAAAAAGCCCGATTTGAACGTCTAAAGCATGAAATAACCCGTTTTGTTCTAGCAAATCATGGTTGTTCAGCACAATCGATAGTCGCTAACCTTTCTCACGAGAAATCTATGCGCAACCACGGTTTAACAACACGAAAGGTTGGTTTCTTTATCTCCCGTAATCTGACGGACAAACTAACATGGTGGCAAGATCATAAGGCCGGTAGACGAGTGTATGGTGATAAAAGCAAGGTTACAGAAAAGACGTCTTGAACTAAAATTTGCCGTTTCACTCATGTATGATTGATTCGACGCACCGACAATGAGTGGGCAGGTCGCGGCTTATTTCGACTTAGATGGTACTCTATTAGACTCGTCCAGTGAAAAAACCCTTACTCTAGAATTGGCCAAGCGAAGACCCTGGAGAATTCCAATCGGCGGAGTCATGTGGACATTGGGCTTGGTGGGCAATCTGCTCAGAGGGCGTTCATTTTACGATGCGGCGAGAAATCGTGGCCATTTTGCTCTTGCTTCGTGGGTTGTGTTAGAGAATTACTCGACAAGGATAGCAAACAACACTCTACAACAAAAAATACCTAGTGCCGCAATTGAATGCCTAAAATGGCATCGCAACCAAGGTCATAGGCTTGTTCTGGTCACTGCAACCATTGCTCCAATGGCAGAAGCGATGGCAGAGGTTCTCAATATGGATGCGGTATACGGCTGTGGGCCAAGCGTTCGACAAGGCATACTATCTGGCTCTGAAATTGGTTGGAGCGTACCTCGACGAAGGGGCAAGGTTCCAGTCGTTGAACAGGATGCTAAGGAAAACAATCACGATTTATCACAATGTTATGGCTATGGTAACACAATGGCAGATACTTGGTTTATGATGAAAACCGGTAATCCTATTGCGGTAAACCCAGGAAATACGATGGAGAAACTGGCGAAGAAAAATAATTGGGAAATCAAACACTGGAAGCTTTAGTAGAATCATTTGGCGGCCCCGCCGCGATTCGAACACGGGTTACTGGTTCCGCAAACCAGTGTGATATCCAAGCTACACTATGGGGCCTTATCCAATGCGACCTGAATATTCAATATAAGCGCAGCGGGTTGGGTTACAATTAGATACAAGGATTCATCATTACTCCACTAGTGCCCCATACATGGCCGTTACGCTTGAGAGACGTGTTGACTATCCAATGATTGATAATGCAAATATTGCTTATTATCCAAGAATCTATGATCTTGCCCACCGCTTTTTTGAAGAGTCGTGGGAACTCATGTGTGGCATTACCTATCCCGACATAATAGGAAAACACAATTTGGGTTTTCCGGTAGTCAATATCGATACCAAGTTTGTCCATCCATTGCGTTATGGCGATGTAGTTACTGCTGAAATTTCAATGAAGCACATCGGCGGCAAGTCATGCACTTGGCAATATGATTTCTTTAATCAAGAATCGACTCATTTATGGACCTCTACGCAGGTAACAGTTTGTGTCGATATGAATGATTTAGCACCGGTTCTAATTCCGGATTGGTTGCGAGAAGGTTTGGCAAAGCATCTAATTTGAGGCGATTTAATGAGTGATAAGGCCGTTGATTTT
>DALZ01000071.1 GCA_002496955.1 Euryarchaeota archaeon UBA128
TGCCTTCAGTAAGGGACTACCTGGAGGCAAAAAAATCCGCTCGATAATGCATGAAATGCCGACTCCTGAGGACTTCGCTGAAGCAATAAGTGAATTTCTCGTTGGCAACACTGCCTACTAGAAAACCACAGTTAATGATAGCGAGTGTGTTTACCAGTTTATCAGTATATCTAAATTTGGAGACAGGATCATATTCCATTTTTTCGGCATGATGCTTCTATGATCACCCACCTCCCAAATAGATTCATAGAGTTGTAAACGCTCATTCTCAGACAGGATTCTTTGGACATAATCTTTGCATGGGAAAAAGAGTTCAGAGATCTCAGATTTAGTCGTCAAATCATTATCATTTGGGAAATGAGTAGCAACAAAGTCTATTGCAAGATTTGCTTCTACAGTGCCCGGATTTACACCAAACTGATTAATAATAACGCAACTAAACCCTCTCTTAACAATTTCATCGATTGTGATGGCAAGTACAGTCAGAAAAATATCTGGTTGGTTAAATGCATCATCGAATAACTCAGGTTGAGCTTTTATTGCTTTTTCTCCGTAGATTTTATTTTTTACATCAAACAAGAATTCAGTGCCCCACGTGCCTCGTATCGCCTCTTCTAAGCCGATTTTGACTATCGCTTCACCAGTCGCTTTGTTTTCATTAATTGAAAGCAAACACCTAGCAACATTGGATTGAACATTATATTTTATCCCGTCTTCAATCACACTATCGGCACTGTTTCTGATTTCTTCGGCACTTAGAAGAAATTCGTCAAATCCAGGAATCTTACCATCGTCTTTCATAAAATCCCCACATTATATCCCTAATTATACTTTGTTGGTGAAGATTTTTCAAAGAATTACCGACCTTAACGTATCTTCTACTACGCACAATGGTTTGTATATTCACAAACTATCTTTTTCAGCTGCGTATGGCAACTAGGATTCTCTTGTATCGGCTACTGTGCTCAAGCTTTTGCAGCAAATCTGGCTCATGCAGATGTCGTTCACTTTCAAGCACTTTTCTACGCTGGCGATTGTCACCCGATTTAGCTAATTTGTCGAATATTAGGTTTTTCTAACTAAACGAGGCAATAGAGCAGGAGTTCTTTCCCTGTAGTTTTGAAATTCTAGTTCATCTCCCCATTTTTCAAGCGCTCGACGCTCAAGTATCGGAATTCCACTGATTTTTGTCAACAAAACATAGACAAACAACGGTGAAATCCAAGCGAGCCTCTCCAGACCAGTAAAGCAAGGCACTCCAAAACAAGCAATGCCAGTCCACAGAAGTATTTCGCCCAAATAGTTCGGGTGTCTGCAATAGGACCACAGACCGCGGTCAATCCATTTGCCCTGATTATTAGATTCCGCGTTGAATGCGGTTTTTTGATTATCTGCTGTTACTTCAATGACAAACCCCAGTAGCCACAGTGACATTCCCATAGCGTCCCAAATTCCCAATGCAGGTGCTGGATTTGCTTGACTATTGATTACAATAACCACAATCATGGTTAAGAACACCCACAAGCCTTGAATGGTCCATGGTACGAGAAACCTGATCGGTGATGTCTTGAGCTGATCAAAGCGTCCATCTTTTCCGGTTCGTTGAATGCGAAGATAGAGAAAACTAGACAGGCGTAAAGCCCATATCACAACTAATAAACTGACTACCCATTCTCTCAAACTTGGTGATTCGGACTGTGACCCTACCCAGAGACTAAAGCTAACTACTGCGAGATAAGTTAAGCCACCCGTTAAGTCGTAGTAGCGTTCGGTTTTTGCTATCGATGCGGGTACCCATGCCAGCCATTGGATGCCGAGACAGATCACTGCACACCAAAGTACTGCGGAGTATTCGCTCAATGTGACAGAATTCTTTCCAACAGCACCAACCATGAGAAATAGGATGGTAACCACTGTGCTTACAACAATTGTTGTTAATCGCAAATCTCGGCGAGTAGAATTCATTGCTGTCGAGTGATGAAATATTCATTTTGTTAATAATTATGTGTCTGGTATAGATTGCTTTAGGTTTCGCTATTTTGAAGTAAGAAATTACCTTACTCGGCGTCAAAAGACATTACCAGCTCCCCGAAAGATACGGTCGGCGGTGCGGCCAGAAATGGCATCATGTTGCCCATCAATTCGTTGTATTGAGTTTGGGATGCTTCTAGATGTTCTTTACTTTCATAAGCCGCTATACCCATCACCTCTGTTTCACTTACTCTAACGAGGCGGCTACTGACTAAACCATTTATCTCGCTGAAACGGTCTCTTATTGATTCCATCATCGTCATTGCTTCATCATAGGTCCCTTCTTGGAACGTTGCCTGTGTTATCCTGTAATACATGATAGTCCCTAGGTTAGATATCTTATGAATTATTTGCCGACAATGAAATTGAGGCATTATGCTCTGGAATCTATTGATATCAAACTAGAACACCGCAATTATACTGTAAAGGCGGCAATTATGAGTTACATTCTAACTAATCACTCTGTTTGAGGCGGACCAAACTTGCCACTTATTGCCGCTATGAAACCAGCTTCGTCATGGCGGAATTGGAGTGCTAATTTGAAGGCATCATCCACTGATTTGTGATAAGTATAGCCCAGTGACTTGAATGTTGAATATTTTCGGGCATATTGCCCTCCATCACTCCATGTTGCTTCAAAGACACCGCGATTAGCGAACTTTGTACAAGTCAAGACTGGTTGGCCATCGACCCAAATCATTTTTCCACCTCGGTCAACGTTGTTTTTATCTTGACACAACTCTGCGAGTTGGTCTAGCGATAGATGATTAAGGCCGAACTCTTCTAACATTCCAGGAATTATGGCCACGGTGCCGGTCATATCAGCCTCAGCGTCATGAGCATCGACGAGGTCGCTGCCAACCCAACGCTTGTGGGCATCAACGAGTTTTCTGCCCTCAGATTTGTTCCAGATTATCATCGGGTCGATAAATGGCTTGTGTGAGAGGAAGGTTGGGTCGGCACCCAACCTAGCCAATTCGCGCTCCATGACAGTCAAATCAAAATTAACATTGTAGCCTAAAACGTAGTCTGCTGATTCTACATCGTTGATGAACGATTCTAGGAGACTAATAGTGAGAGTTGGGTGCCCCTCGATGTCAGCCATGGATAAATTGTGTTCATTATGCCAGTCTGATTCCCACGTTATTGTTGGCATGCACATGATACTGCATGAACCGCTTAGGCCACCAAGACCATCCCACCAACCCCATGCCAGTTGAATAAGTTGATCGTTGTCTTCTAGCCCAGTCGTTTCGGTATCAAAAACGAGAATCTTCACTCCTGAATCTCCTAACATCATGCTCACAAACTAACTTAATCCACTGCACCTTAATTAATGGTGCGTCACAGTATTTTGCTAGTCTGCAAAAAAGCAGCTTTACTATTACCAATTGTTGAGTCCATCTTGATAATACAACAGAGCCACTTGCTCAATCGCACTGTCGATGTATTCTCCTCAATTTCATTGTCGAAGGGATGTGCGTGTAGGGTACAACCTCAATGTTTGGAGGTTTAATACTGAGTGAGTTCCATAACTGTTCGAAGCCCGCCATCGAGAGATTCGTCAAGCCGTCCGGCTGCAATTGTATCTGGATCGCATCGCGAGTCTTTTGAATAGCGATATAAGCGGTTATTGAATCACTCATCTGCATTACTGCCCGTCGAATCAAATCTGGCACAACCAATTCAATTGAGCCGTCCGTACTGAGTAACTTGAACACATCATCAGAGCGCCCCATCACTGAATCAATCGACTCGCGCGCATCACCACACGGGCATGGTTGTTTTGACGCAACCAATATATCGTTTAATCGATAGCGAATTATTGGCTGAGTTGTCCGACGAAAATCGGTAATTATTGGGTGATACCATCCTTTTTCCTCATCAATCCACTCCTTTTGGACTACCATGACGTCCTCATTCAGGTGTAGTTTTCCAAGTTCACAAGTTGCGCCAATTTCACCCTCTGTCGATGAGTAGAACTGGTGCAAAGTTAAACCAAAATGTGCCTCAATTTTCTGTCGGTCGGTTGACTCTAGAACCTCAGCTGCTGATACAAGGCGTTTGACTTTGATTTTGCTACCAATGTCAACAAAATAACTCAACACGCTGGGTGGGCAAATTAACATATCCAAATTGTCGCCTAAAATCGCATCATGTATTTCATCAATCGGACTCATCAAATCATAAAAGAGAAATTTAATTCGGCTCGAACCTATGCTCTCATAAGTGTTCGAGTTTGCTCTGAGAACCAGTCCAATTCTATGCTTCTTGAAAATTGACGAACCCAATCCCCTGGCTAGCATAAATCCGGCCCAAGCGGCCTGTTCGGCCTCACTAACGATGTGCATGCCTCGAAAGCCACTGGTACCCGAGGAAAAGCCGATACTATAGGGTCCAATTTTTGACGAAAAGTCGCGGCTCTTCTCTGCCCGTTCTGCAAGTTTTCTAGCCTGTTCGACATCAAGTTCAGCAGTTATCAAGTCTTGCAAATTATCCATCATTGCCGATTTATCGATTATTGGAAACTCTCGCCACTGACTGTCATCATAACCGTCCCAAAGTCGCCGATAGAATGATGAATTCTGCCTAACAAATTTGATGTGATTGCATACTGCTTTATCTTGTAATTTAGTAATAGAGTGACGGGTTTTGAACCGTTTGGGGGTACGAAAATAGCGGATTAAAGTAGTCAGTTTGCTCACTCCAATTCCTCCATTCCCTCTTCAAAAGTTAATCTTGGGCTCCAGCCAAGATGGCGCTTAGCCCCACTAATATCGAGTCGGAGTGTGCGAGTAACCTGCCTAAGACCATATGTCGTAATGGCTGGTTCCCAGGTTTTTCCCGGAATCAAACTAGCAATAGTCTCTATGATTTTTGCATAAATTAAGACTGGTAATAATGGGATATTGCGGTGCTTTAACTGATTACCATGACGATTAGCGTAAGCGGCAACGATGGCTTTGAACGACCGAGCGTCGCCATTTGAGATATTGTAAAATTTGTACAGTGCAGCAGCATCGGCATCAATAGCACATGAAACGGCATCTAGAAAATTACCCAAACAGGTCACATCGACGAGTGCATCGCCCTTGCCGATCGTAATGTAGCGTTTCTTAGATATTAACCGCTCTAAGCGCGGAATCAGCGTCTCATCGCCCTTACCAAATACTGCACGTGGTCTCAGGCCAACCCATTCTATATCATCTTGAGTTGAACAGAATAATTCTGCATCATACTTGCTTGCACCGTAGTGATGTTTGGGCCGCATAGAGCGATGTGGTAGGTCATCTGGATGTTTGATGTCAGGCCTACCGCCATCGAATATGGAGGCTGATGAGATTACGATTACTCGTTTAATTGAACGATATTTAGCAGCAATAAAGATATTTTTCGTGCCCTGTAAGTTGCTCTCAAAGTATCTTCTCCTGCTACCAAAAGGGCTAGCGAATGCGGCACAATGGACTAACATATCCATGCCAATTATTGAATTTTCAATCTGATTTACCTCAAGGATGTCGCATTTCTGCACAGCAAAACCTTCTGCTTCAAGACTCTGAAGTTTAGTTTCGTTGCGACCTAGACCAAGGACCTCATGTCCCTGTTTGGCCAAGTGTTGCATCACTGCCCTGCCTAGTGAACCGGTCGCACCCGTGATCACTATCTTCATTTAATCACCTAGTCTATTTTTAGTGACACGCGCCACCAGTAAGCAACTAACAGTGTCGGCCATAGTATTCCAACCACCCATGCTAACCAGACGGGTAACATTGTCGGACTATCAACTATTATCGGAATCTCGGTGTGGGACTTGGTATTATTGACATCTGTCCAAATTTGGAGTGTTTGATTACCCGAGAATGGAAACAAAACGCCACCCTGCCAAAGTTGATAGCCCCCCGGGTTTGCTAAATCCCCAATCATCGTGATATTGCCTTTGTCGGTTGGATAGATTAATTCAGTCCACACCTCATTAATCTGCTCTGTTTCATTGTCGTGAGCATATATCACAATCTCGGTTTCAGCAGAGGCTTTAGGCGGCCATATCATGAATTCAACCCACAAGAAATTATCATCCACATCAATTAGAAATCGCTTGGGAGCATCGAAGCCATCGCCCTCTTCCGTGAGGTGAATTGCGTGGGCGCTAACTGATGGAAGCAGTAACAAAGCGCACAGACTGATTGTCATTGTTTTCGTAAAATCTGACAGATTGGTCTTACCTCCGTGGTAATCTCTGGACAGT
>DALZ01000142.1:0-645 GCA_002496955.1 Euryarchaeota archaeon UBA128
GATGTTGATGATATTGTTCCCAAGCCCGGGACTAAAAGATGGCATATTACCACTTCAGCATCAGAAGCGGTACCAAATTGTGACGTTGTTTTGGTTACCGTACCCACACCAATTACTCATGATTTGAAGCCTGACTTATCATATGTTGAAGCAGCAGGTCGAGATGTTTTCAAATCAATATCAAGAGGTTCAAACACAATTGTCGTCCTTGAGTCTACCGTCTATCCGGGAGTTACGGCACAGACTTGGCTGCCAATTATCGATGAGTTAGGCTTGGTCATCGGCGAGGATGTTGACATCGCCTACTGTCCAGAACGGTTCAACCCTGGAGATTCAGCTCATGGAGTGAGACAGGTTGCAAGAGTGATTGGTTGCTCTAATCCCGAAGTAGGAGAAGGGCTTGTGGCTCTTTACAGCAAATTGACCAGCGAAGACGTGCGCTATGTTGGAAAATTAGAAGTGGCTGAGGCTGCTAAAGTGATTGAGAATGTCCAAAGAGACATCAATATTGCATTGGTCAACGAACTCGCTAAAATTTTCCCTGCATTAGATGTTGACGTTGAAGATGTGCTATCTGCTGCAGCAACTAAATGGAATTTCCATAGATATACTCCTGGCGTTGGTGTCGGTGGCCATTGCATTCCC
>DALZ01000142.1:1049-2890 GCA_002496955.1 Euryarchaeota archaeon UBA128
AACCGCTCGATGCCGAGTCATGTTGCTGGTGTTTTGAGTGACTTAATGTGGGCCTCAGGCGTTGCAGCTAACGATGCCAGAGTTCTCCTCCTTGGATGGTCATACAAGGCAGAGGTCGGCGACCCCCGAGAGACCCCTGCTGAACCGCTTGCTGAGACGTTGATGGCTAAAGGAATCAAAGTTACGACATGGGATCCGCACATCGATTTCGGCAAATATCCAGATGGTGTGGAGGTTATACGGCAAATAAATGAGGCTGAAGGCTTCGATATCGTTGTCCTCGTTACCGCTCATAGAGCCTGTTTAGAACTGAATTGGGAGCAACTACTAGTCAATATGAGGACGCCTCTATTGTATGATGGCAGAAGAGTTCTAGATTTGGAAGCTCTAGAACAATTAGGTTGGCAGACTTACGCGGTCGGTAAACCGGTTTGATTACTGTCGCCCTGCATCAAACATTTCTCTGAGGCTACCATCTTGTAGCATCTCAAGAACAATGTCTGACCCACCAATCAATTCTCCGTGAACGAAAATTTGTGGCATGGTTGGGAAATCTGACCACGCGCAAACGGCCGGAATTGCTCTAGGATCGCTCAGAATATTGACTGCAGCAAAAGGCTCGCCCAATTGCTGTAAGGCCTGTGCAGCACGATTTGAAAAACCACATTGTGCTTGGTTTGGTGTTCCTTTCATGAACAATACCAGTGCATGTTCATCTACTATTGCTTGTAATTCCTCTTCTGTCCAATTCATATTTTTCACTCCTTGTTCCGCATTATCCTCTTGACGTGAACGCCTTGACCTCCACCGTGCGGGTCAAATGCTGTATCACCAGCGATTTCGGCCTGTTCCGGGGTCATGCACTTCAAATCTAGTGCATGGATTGGGTGCGGAATGTGTTGTTTCATGACTGCTAGCACTCGGCGTTGGCGTTGTAAAGGCCTTACTCCCTCAAATTCATCAGAGATTACGCGAACGTGAAAATGGTCGCCTGAGCCGTGTAAATCAATTACCTCAACCAGTGCATTTGGCACCGCTTTCAATACTTCGGATTTTATCCAATCTGCACCAACCATAGTCGCACCGCGATAGAGCCTCGCAAAACCATCATTTGAACATGTGGTATTGAGTATGCTTCAAATGAAACAAGGTGAGGCCCCCATATGTTCGAATCAACGGTAAAAAAACCGGGACGTGATTTAAACATGGGTAGAGATTCTAGTTGGCTAATAGGGGCTGATATAGTTGCGGTATTTCTTGCATTAGTCGGCCAAATTGTGCTAACTAGGGCGCTAATTACCGAGGATTATGGTATATTCATAATCGCTTTAGATGTGTTCGCAACAACATTCTTGATAATTGATTTAGGACTTCCAACCATCCTAAGTAGGGACGGGGCAAATTCAGTATCCAAAATATGGGCTGCTATTTGGCGAATATATCGGATACAAACAATCTGCATGCTGCCGTTTGTCGCCCTTGCTTGTATTGCAGTCACAATATTTGTCGATGATTGGACCACTTTTTTACCGGTCATTGTTACCTGCATGTTGGTAGCACTAGCCCACATATTCTCTTACGCACCACGGTCAGGTCTTAGAGCGGCGGGCTATGCTTGGTTGGAAGCATGGAGTAAGGTCATCGAACGATTAATCACCATGTGTGGGTATATTTTGTTATACTGGGTCGGCAGTAATTCTGTTGAAAGTTTCGCATTAGCATTCTTGTTCGGCGCCCTGGTCGGACTCGCATCTGCACTACTCTTCGCTCGGGCAACATTAAAACCCGATATTGATGACACCAAGTGGATTGACTTAGGAGATTGTTGGATTGACAACAAA
>DALZ01000131.1 GCA_002496955.1 Euryarchaeota archaeon UBA128
CATGAAACGGAACGCCGAGGAAGTCAGAAAACTCATTGATACCGCTGATGTCGTTGTTGAAAACTTCCGTCCCGGTACGCTCCAACGCCTAATTGGTCCGCTGCCTGATGATGTAATCCTGTGCTCGATTTCCGCTTATGGACAGGACGGGCCCCGACGCGATGAGCCTGGGTACGATATTGCCCTACAGGCTCGCAGCGGTATCATGAGTATAACAGGCGCTAGTGATGGGCCTCCTGCGAAAGTGGGTGTCGCATGGATTGACGTTATTACTGGGCTGAATGCGAGTAATGCGATTTTAGCAGCACTGTTTCACAAAATGCGCACTGGTGAAGCAAAAAACCTCGATATATCGCTGTGGGATAGCGCAATCGCTGCCTTGGTTAATCAAGCACACAATGCCTTGGCAAGTGGCAAAGATCCCCAAAGAATGGGTTCGGCCCATCCAAATTTAGTCCCTTATCGAGCGTTTGAAGCCAGTGACGGGTGGTTTGTGATTGGCGTGGGTTCCGATAGCCAATGGGCGCAATTATGCGAACATTTCAGCATCGACAATCGGTCCGAATGGCAGAGTAACGCTGGGCGTATTGCCCAGCGAGACGCAATCGATGAGATGATTGGAGATATTGTTGCCAACAATACCAGAAAGGACCTCGAAGATTTGCTGCAGGGTGTTCCGTGTGCGCCGGTAAATACGATTACAGAAGCGCTAAATGACAAGCAGTCAGTCGCTAGAGGCCTGGTGTCAAACTATCAAGGAGTGCAGGTATTGGCAAGTCCGCTGCGGTTTTACTAAAATGAAAACAAACTGGTTTGACCGCTTTCCCTGATCAAGCCCGCCTGCTTCAGTTTCTCCATGGCATTGTCCATGCGCCGCTGACTAAATTGACGCTCGACCTGAAGGAATTGCTGAAGTCCCGCCACATCGACTTGCCCCATCGTTAGCCGGTCATTTGCGACCTCGTTAGATGGGTGGTCGTGAAAAATGGCCCTAATTTCATCCAAACGTTCCGGCAATTCCTTGCCTTTCTGTTCACATATTGTCTCTATATCGCCAAACTGTTTGATTAGTTTGATACCGGTTTTAGGACCAATTCCCTTAATTCCCGGATGAAAGTCTGTACCAATCATTATCGCCAAGTCAATCAGTTGGGCGCGCGTCAATTGATGCTCGGATAGAAGGTCGTCAAGAATGATTTTCTGTGCTTTGACGATTCGTCCGTGTGACTTATTGCCAGCAGTCATCATGTTTCTGATTAGCACGGGGGTGCCGTAAAGCAATGCATCCCAATCTTGGGTAGCCACTGCATCCAATTGACCCAGCGTTGCCATTACTGCCGCTTGCCCTTCTCCTTCCGCCTTGGCATCTACCCATGGCACACCCAGTAAATCGAGTAATTGTTTGGTTTCCTCAACCATTTCCGGCGTGTATGAGATAATACGCTGAGCCATCTTCTGCGCCAGGGCAAAATCTCCTGCCTCAAGCGCTTGTTGATGAATCGTTCTCGCTTCTTCTCGTCGTGCCTTACGTTGGGCAATTTCATCGGCTTTCAAATCTGGAGCTTTGCCATCAAAAACGAATACAGGTTTAATGCCGGCCGCTAGGAGAGTTGTGGTTCGATTGAGAAAGCCCATGAGGTGCGACACTACCTTGCCATTACTAGCCTTGAGTGGCCCACCATCGCCTTCCGGCGATCGGTCTCTAATCGTGGTAAGAAACTGAAATGCAGTGAGAAATGCATCGACCCCAATTCTCTGGCCTGCTAGCGCACTCAACTCAAGGGTTTCCGGTTGCGCCAAATCACGTAAATTGCAGCCCATGGTCTACACCAAGGCCGCGAGCGTGTTAATATTTGCATCCGATTTGGTCAATTAGTAGAATCGTTTAGTTGCTGCATGGCGCAAATTTTGGTATGTCTGAGGGGTTGGAATGTTCCCCTGGCACAAGCCGAAGTAGCCGCTTTACTACCTAACACTGATTTCACAGAACTCGCTCCAAGATTTATGTTAACCAACGACACTATTGGTGCTGAAACTTTGGCTGAAACGCTAAATTGTGCGGCTGGAATTCAGTGCTTTTTACGAGATGTCAAATATTTCAATACTAACGAGGATACCTCAGACAAGTTTTATGAGAAAATAACCACCATGCTCAGTAGTGCCGCAGTAAGAGGCTCCGTTGCAGTGCGAACTCTGCGCATCAGCGGTCGTATCGATGGCGTATCAACCAGAACGATGGCTGCGGAGATTGGCGCAATTGCTGTAGACCAAGGCAACAGTGTCGATTTAGCACAACCCGACTATGAAATTGGTTTGATTGCTGATGGTGAATCTCAAATCATCGCTTGTGGTTGGTTGGTCGGAGATTTTGATGACTCGGTTGGCACTGCACCTAGAAGAGCAACTGAGCGCCCATTCTTCAAGCCGGTCAGTTTAGACCCGCGACTGGCAAGACTATCTGTGAATCTAGCATGTGGTCCGCTTGACGACTATGCAGTGCTAGATCCGATGACCGGAACGGGTGGATTCGCAATGGAAGCACTCACAATGGGCCGCAACACTGTTGCCGTCGACATGGATGAAGTGATGGTAGCCGGTGCTAAACAAAATATCGACTGGGCTCTTCAAAACCACGACCACCATGTTCAATATCAGATTACTCAGGGTGATGCGAGCAATCTGCAACAATCAGTTGATGAGATTTGGCACGGCAAGATAAGCGGGGTCGTCCTTGACCCACCTTACGGCAGAAATTCTCACGGCACCCTAGAACATTTTCAGTTGATTACAGCCACCATCCAAAGTGCGAAATCCATTGTCGCGACGCACGCTAAGTTGGTCCTAATTATGCCGATTAAGCCTGCAGAGCATGAAATCGTGTTATTACACGGAAATTGGCAGGACTTCACTACTTTGATGAAGACTAGTGGTGTCGAAATAATTCAATACTGGAGTGAACACGTGCACGCTAGTTTAGCGCGTCTAGTAATTCTCGCAGAATTCACCAACGAAGTCCGACATTAAATCGCTGAACTTACGAACATACTTCTTCAAGAAGGAGTTGTTTGTCGGCTATTCACGGGCGATTAGGGTAGTCTGGATATCCTTCCGGCCTTCGGAGCCGGAGACGTGGGTTCGAATCCTGCATCGCCCGCCAT
>DALZ01000001.1:0-5728 GCA_002496955.1 Euryarchaeota archaeon UBA128
CGTTCTTTCAAAAAATGCCATTTGGGGTTGATTGGCTTGGTTTTACCGTCCTTGCAAGCCAAATAGCCGAACACGGTAACCTTGTTCTGACTGGTGTCAATCAAGGCTCTTGGACATACCCACCAGCATTTCCTGCTCTGGCTGGTTGGCTTGGTGAGACCTTAGGTGTTGATTTTGGAGTTGCAGTATACTGGCTAGGGCACTACACGCTAGCTGTAATCATCATTGGTGCTGCTGGAGCTATGGATCACCATGGCGCAGGTGGGCAGTTTTTCGTCGCTGTGGCCCTCGGTCTAGGACTATTTGCTAAAACTTATGACTCTGGTTTTCCAACGGTAGCCAGTCAGTTAGGATTGGTTGTTGGGCTATTAGTGCTGTTACGGCCATCGTCAAGTAGGGGCGCACATCACACCAGGGGTTTCGTACTTGCTGTATGTTGTGTGGCATTAATTCATCCAACTGGCGCAATATATCTTGCATTAATGATGATTGCTCACATTGTAATCGGATTTGGCTTGAGGCCCGAAGTGCGCGAAAATTTCCAAAGGTTGTTATTGGCCTGCTCGATTCTTATCACACTAGCTGCAGCGATTTCGGTAATATTTCTCGCACCAAGAATGCTCGATGAGGCAGTATTCGCAGAGTATGGTTGGCAAGGTGGAAGACCTTTCATAATGTATAATGGGATATTGTTAATTTTTTCAATTATCGCCGGCTGGCGATTACGGAAAACTGTCGAGGGTTGTATGTTGATTGCATGGATTGCGCTGTTGTGGACTTTGACATCAATCCATCTCATTGAAGGCTTGCGAGACATACCGGTGCTGTCACTACTGTCCTACACACTCTATTCAATGGGTCTGCATGCCTTTCACATCCCACTTGCCGCACTTACTGCACTGTGGCTAAGTCCTTCAACCAGCCTCAACACATTGAAAGAAAAGCAAGAATTATTGGTCATAAACTGGGACCCGAGTGTCAATGAAAAATTAGGCAGAATAATTTCAGGAATTGTCTTGTGTGGCATAATTATTGCCAACATCGTTGCGGTAAATATTGCACAACACGACGAGTTGAGACCTGTTACAAATAGTGATTATGAATTGAGAAATGCCTTATCGGATTTACCAGAGGGCAGCATAATTTACACTGAGAATAATCACTGGGGATATTTGTATGGTTTGCCAAACAATCTCCAAACAACGAGCATCCCCACGCTTGGGCTACTGAAAATTGATGAATCAATACATCCCAGAGCAACCTCAGCAATCCGTTATGATAATTTAACAAAATTGGCTGAATTAGGTATCAATTATGCGATTAGTTCGCCAATTGGTAGCATTGGCTGGACGCTTGCAGAGTCGAGATACTGGAGCATTGTTGATGAGTTTGATGGCAGCAGACTTTGGCAACTAAATCCGTCAGGTAACTCACAACAATCCACACTTGCCTTTGTCAACTTGAGTTCATGCCTCGAACAATGCGAATTACGATCCGACCCCTGGCGTGACGTTAGAAATAGCAATCTAAACAAAAATAATGATACCGTTAGAGCTTTCATCGAGGAAGGGAGAAATGAATTGGTAACCTTTGATTTGACAAGACCTGTATTCGTCGGTTCCGCCGCTTGCTTATTCTTTGAAGCGGTTGGTGATATCGATAACTTTCACCTTGCCATCGGTAGCCAACAATCAACCGTTAGCAACACCGATGCTGGATGGCATAAACATTGCTTCGAGCTTAATCAGACGCACAACCGGCTATCAATAGAGTTCAGTTGGGCCGATAACACTGAATCAAGTCAGTGGATTAATCCATCTGGCTTGTCGGGTCGCGGCGACCGGGTGATAGATGTCACTGGTATCAGACTACATTGGATAGAAATAGATGTTTGATAAAGCAATATAGCGAAGGCATCAAAGACGATGATATGGTCACAATGGTGATGAAGAATCTCATTGTGATGCTTCCTACTCTTGATGAAGAGTATGGGCTAAAAGAGATTTTACCGAGAATCCCTCTAGCCAGATTAGAAGAATTAGGCTGGGCCACAGAAGTCTGGGTTATTGACGGAGGAAGTAACGATTTGACTGTTGAAATAGCCAAAGAACACGGTTGCGAAGTATTTACTCAGGCAGGATCTGGTAAAGGTGCAGCAATGCGAACCGGTTTCAGTAAATTTCTCTCAGCAAACCAAGATGCTTTGATAATGCTCGATGCTGATGGTACTTACGATCCCAGTGAAATACCAGAGTTTGTCAAGTTACTACACAGCAATGAGGTTGTTATTGGGAATCGGTTACAAGGTAACATCGAGCCCAATGCAATGACTAACCTGAATTATTTTGGCAATCATATATTGACGTGGTTTGCATCAATATTATACGGCGTCGCGACTGATGATTTATGTACAGGATATTGGGGTTTTACTAGAACTGCTATCGCTAAACTGCAACTAAATTCAATGCGATTTGAGATAGAAGCAGAAATGTTTGCATCTTGCGTCAAAGAAGATATCAAAATTATTTCGATACCAATTACCTATCGAGCCAGAATTGGCCAAGCAAAGTTGGGTTCTGTCATCGACGGTTGGATGATTTTCAAGAAACTGCTAGTAAGGAGAATATTTCCTACCCCTGTAGAAGCCATAACCGGTAGGGGTAATCTCGATATGGATTAAGCAAGCAATCAAATTTGAGAAGGATTAGCACTCTGCATGAGCCGGCACAAATGCCTGATCCTTGGTGCCAGTGGCATCGTTGGGCAACGGTTGCAACAACGGTTAGTACACCACCCTATGTTTGAAATCTGTGCGGTTGCTGGTAGCGAAGCAACTGCTGGGGCCAATTTGGCTACACTTCCATGGCGTCTAGATGAGCCACGTCCAGAATTGCCTAATCTGGAAGTCCTACATGCCAATGACGACGAATTAGCAGTTGAATGCCAAAAAATGGGCATAACTATTGCTTTTTCAGGCCTACCAGCGGCCGTTGCCAAAGATGTTGAAAGCCGATTGGTTACTGCTGGAATAATGGTATTCTCAAATGCCAGCGCTTTTCGACGGGTTACTGGCATTCCGATGATTATACCTGAAGTCAACCCAAATCACATCATTGAGTCAATGCATTACTGCGCAACTAACTGCACGTTGATTCCGCTAGCAATACCAGTTGCAGCAATCAATCAACTAACGAAGATAAAGTCGATTAAGATGCGTAGTGAACAAGCACTATCTGGTGCCGGGTGGGAATTACTCTCAAATCCCGAGGCTATTACGGGCAGGGTAAATCCACATATCGAAGGTGAGGCTGAAAAAACTAAGTCCGAGCTATTGTATGTAAATGGCACATTAAACGCTGGTCAAATAACTCCAGCAAGCATTCCAACTGACATCAAATGCCGGCGTATATCTCGGCGAGATGGCCATCAAGTATTTGTTGAAATTGAGGTATATCATGAATTTACTTTAGCAGAATTACATAATTCTGTGGACTCAATGACTTGCTTGGATTTACCAAGTGCACCAATCAAGCCAATCCATATCGTGGACAAGATTGACCCTAAAGCACACTTATGGTCCGACGGTGTTGAATTTACATCTCAACCAAGGCCCGCAACCAATTTGAAAACCGGCATGGCGATAATTATGGGCGACATCGCCATCAGTGGAAACCGGATATGTTTCAGTGCTTATTCTCACAATACTATCAGAGGTGCTGCTGGAGGAGTTATATTGCTTGCCGAATTTATTCTAGTCAACAAATTCTGACTAAGATACGGTATGCCTAAAGAACTGTTTACACTGCGTATAACCGGTGCGCTATGGGAATAACCGCGATGATTCCTGATATGACCATCGGACAATTGTATAGCGAAGCCGAACCGAGATGGGGTGAAATTTGGGATGAAAAGGCAGCTAGGATGCTGATTCTGCTAATGTTTCCTCGCTCACAGCGAAAAATGATGGAATTACACGGCGATATGACGGAACATGGCCAACCAGTAATGACCGTCTTCCATCGACCAAGGGATGAGGTAAAATTACTCGAAGACCAAGGGTTTGACCCCCGTTCTGCATCATTTCAATTCGTTGATATCGCTAGCCTAGATCTCGGCCCATGGATGCAGCATCTGATTGGGCATGAAAAGTGGCTAAGGGGAACTATTGAGGTCTTGCCAGTTCCATTCTCGATGGGTTTGCCCGCTCAGCGTGGCTTTGAGCCTATGAACATTCTTTGCTTTAGACACCCAGATGTTGCTCCACTAACTAAATACTATCTGCCATTTCCGCCCAATTCAATACCAGGTAAGTGCTTTGTCTCTTTGCCAAGAAGACAAGCTGCCGAACTCGCAAGACAGCAAGCCGAGGTGCTTGGAGTTGGTAGATTGATAAAAAAATCAACGATTACTCAACAAGAGACGCCGGTTACGACGTTGACACCACAGGTTAAATCTGAGGAAGAAGCAAGTTTGGATGTAGTATTGGACAACTTCGCTGACCAAGTTTTAGAGGACATCTCAACGACTCCAGAAGCAGTAACAAATGTCAAACTGCCAACCGCAAACGATGATCAGACTGATGCAGTCAATGACTTGGAAAAAAAATTAACTCAACCGCAAATTAACAATGTAGAGATACCAGAGACTGTCGACGAGCCAGTAATCAACCAAATGTCGGATGTTGAAATTGAATTCAGGGCCTTGGTTACTGAATTGATTGAGGCTGGAATTGAACCGGTGGACATGATGGATGACCCGCGATGGGAGGATATTAGCGAGCGAGCGACCGCCACCGGGTTTGAAACATGGCCGGTTTTCCTAGAACTCACCGCTATGGAATAATAACGATTGACTAAAATATTACAGGGTATAGGGGAAACTATGGGGTTCTGCATCAACTGTGGCAATCAGCATCAGGATGGTGTTCGATTCTGCCGATTTTGTGGAACTGCGCAGCCTAGTGAACAACTTCTGGCAAGATTACGCAGCGAGGCTGAACAAATTCGTCTACTAGTAATGCAAATGCAGCAACAGCAAGCAAACGCACAGAATGATGCATATGCGCGTCTAGAGGCTATGAGATTGCAGGCCGAAGCAGCGGCTAGAGCGAAAAATCAACAAAACCAAACATTCAGACCACCGGGTTGGTGATGGTTTGCGGCCCAAACATCTGGCCATTGAATTATCTAAGTTGAGCCCGCATCCTCAACATAATGTGAAACTCGAGCAATATGCAACTGAGGGTGATTTAGCAGCATTTTTCGCTTTAGCGATAGATCAACTTGAATCGTTAAATGGCAAACATGTAGTCGATTTAGGCGCTGGTAATGGAATCTTGGGGATTGGTTGTGGCATACTTGGCGCTAAGCAGGTGACCCTCATCGAAGGCGATGCGGATGTTGCTCGAGTCGCAGCTGAGAACGGTGTGGCAATTATGACGAAGTTTAATGTCAGGATTGAAACACTGACTGGAATGATTGGCATTGATGTGATTGAGCCCAGCACAGATTGTGACATTGTGGTCATGAATCCACCATGGGGATTTCAAAACCAAAAAGCTGACCGACCACTGTTGTCTTATGGCTTTAGTCTGGAACCAGCATCACTTTTTGTCCTGCATTCAGCACAAGCAACTCATATCGGAAAAATTGGCAAATCATTTGGTTATGATTGTGAGTTGGTCTTTGCCAGCAACTTCCGTCTCCCTCCCAACTATCATCACCACAGC
>DALZ01000001.1:6042-7200 GCA_002496955.1 Euryarchaeota archaeon UBA128
AACTATCATCACCACAGCAGAAAGATGCATGAAATTGAGGTTAAGTGTTGGCGATTATACAAACCTGGAAACGCTAAGTTAACTGAGGTTGATGACTGACATTCACTCATATTCCGTATGAGGGATTCAAAAGGGATAAGCCCACCGTTGGACATGAGCGAAGGTCGTGCGACCTAAATCAGGCCACAACCGCTTAGGATGAAAGACAATGACGGCGAGCCTCGTCACCCCCGGAATGCAAGTATCAACCACCTCTGAATGTGAGGCTGGTGAAGGAACAATAGAAATTGACGGCCGAATCTTAGCGACGATGATTGGTAACTTTTCCATTAATGATGGCATTGGAGTTGTTGCACCAGTAAGACAGGTTATCTCACCCAGCGTTGGTGATACAGTTATTTGCGAAGTTGAGAAACTCAACGAGAAGAATGGTGAGGCACGAATTCTATGTATCGAAGGAAAGCCCGGTGATTTGCTACCAGAACACCTCTATGGTCACTTTCACGTTACTGGTCTAGTAGATCGATACATGCATCAAACCGCGGACGCTGTGCGTCGAAGGGACATTTGTCGAGCGCAAGTGAAAGAGGTAAGTCCGGTTGTCAGACTCGATTTCCGAGAACGTAACGATTGTGGTGTATTGCATGCAATATGCCCATCTTGTGGCGACGGATTAATTGCCGAAGCCAATGGTGATTGGAATGTTACTTGTAGAGGATGTGATTACCAATCATTCAGGGCACTAGCAGATAATTTTGGAGCCGGTTGGGCTAAGCTTGACCAAGGCGCCAGCACACTCAACAATGCAGGAAAACGGTGGGGAAAAGAGGCGGAATCATTGTTCGCCAAGGGGCCTTCTGGTAGAGCTACTTTCATCGCTGAAGACTTCCGTGAAGATGGGCGAGAACGCAACTACTTCCGCTTCGAAGGTCAACAATCTGGCGGCGGTCAGCGGCAGAGGGCCAAGCCTGGGTGCAAACTCTTTGTTGGTGGCTTACCCAAGGAAATTGGCACAGAAGAGTTGCGAGAATTATTTGCAAAATTTGGCGACATGACCGACTGTTTTGTTCCAACCGACGATAGTGGTGCAAATCGAGGCTTCGGGTTCGTTACATACGATGAGAAGTCGATGGCAGAAGCAGCCGCAAAAGAGTTAGA
>DALZ01000001.1:7615-8587 GCA_002496955.1 Euryarchaeota archaeon UBA128
GAAGGTATGAAATTTTATGTTGGTAACTTACCTTTCAAGGCTGAAGACTCCACACTGAAGGAGTTATTTGGCCAGCACGGCACAGTAGTCGATGTCAATATCATTACCGATAATGGCGGACGGCCAAAGGGTTTCGCTTTCGTTACCATCAAAGAAAAAGACCGTAGCGATAAAGTCATCGAGCAACTAAACGGCACAGAAGTCTTAGGTCGTAAAATAAGAGTCGATATCTCACAAAAGAAAACTGGCGGTAGACAGGACGGCAAGCCGCGGAAAAGTTCCCGTGAGTTAAGGGCCATGCGCGAAGAATCTGCAGATAACAAAAAGCGCAATCAGCGACAACAACACAAGAAGGATTCAAAATCCTGAACCTTGAGAGTCGTTCATGGTCGAGCATGCTGAACCGATATGGTTAGTGCTTGATGGTTATGAAGATGAGCCCGCTGCTTTTGGAGTCCCACCATATGTTGGTTTTCACATTCGCTACCTCTGTGGCGTTCTCGAACAACATGGCATAGAATACCATTACATGACCATAGATCAGTGGCGAAATTTCATTCGCGAACAAGGGTCCAAAGGAATCGTAGAACTGATGAGGCGCGTAATAGGATTTGCTGGCATTGCAGGCGCAGTTGTACCCGGCAAATACTTGCGCGGCACACCAGTTTCGACCAACGAAATTGCTGAAATTCTGCGTCACCTACCTGCGGAGGTTCCAGCCATACTCGGTGGCTGGGCAATCAGGGGTTGGAAGCAGCAAGGCTGGAACCCACTCCGAAAGAATCTATTTCTCGCTGTGCAAGATACCGACGCTTCGCTTGATAACTATCTCAAAACTGGTAATTGGCGAAACTATCGTAGAACTGCTGAGCAATGGACTGACTGGGCACATAACGGCGCTCGCAGCAAAGCTGTAACTCTTCATCCGGACTTAGGTTCTGTTGATACTAGCGGTCCGCTGACATACGAAGT
>DALZ01000001.1:8996-9116 GCA_002496955.1 Euryarchaeota archaeon UBA128
GAGGACATCACCAGAGAGGTAAAAATCGCTCATGATAACGGAGTTAAACACGTGCGCCTTGGTGGTATGACTGACACGTACACCTACATGGCTGAAGGTGTGGAAGAACTTGAATATCCA
>DALZ01000096.1 GCA_002496955.1 Euryarchaeota archaeon UBA128
ATGCCCGAACCAACAATAATACAATCGGAGCCTGAGAGAATTGCTTGATATGGGTCGCCATAACGCTGGCCTAGTTCCCCATCTCCAACGGCAAGGTTGACCCCGGGCGTCCAGATCATTTTTTCTGGACCCACTTTTGATCTTAATTTTGTTAACTCTTGGGGCCTTGACCCGTTACCGATGAAACCAAGCACACCTCTAGATTCCACACCCTTTTTCACTACACTATCCGAATAATCACCCGTGAGTAGGTTGCCCCGGCTTGACATTTGTGCCAATAACAACACGCCTCCTTGACGGCCAATATCTTCCCAACTAGAATGTAATCCATCTATGATGTCCGGACCAGATATGAGGTGCGCTGTGACAATATCAGACCAGTTACGGATATCATAAACCCCTGACATTTGTGACTTGCTAATTTTACCAATGTCTGCAAATTTTCGATCCTCAAAAATTAGCAAATCGTATTCAGTTGCAGTTCTACAGAATTCTCCCCAAACATCGGCCGACCAATCTTCTACCAAGTCGACATGAGTTTTCAGTACGGTGACATAAGGGCCTACTTGATGCAATAGTTCGAATAAATCCGCCATCGAATTCCGGTCCGCCGCCAAACAGACCAGACTTTGTTTTCTACATGCAGCCTCCATATATCTTCTAGCTATGGGCAAATTAGCATTGCTCCAGCGTTCACCCCACATCTTGTCTGGCCCCATGGAACAAGCCAACTGATGCTACAACTCATAACTTGCGGATTATTTTTTCAATACATCAATTTATTGATACCGACCATAACGGGCAACCATGCGTCAGGCTCTGTTGATGGCTATGCTATTTGTCATGTGTCCGCTGTCTGGCTGTTTCTCACCCGATGAATCTTCGGATTCTAAATCCGAGTATTCAATATATCCTGACATCTATGAGCGCCACGAATTGGAATGGGATTGGGATGGCTCTTATGCGATGGTGTTGGAGCCGGGGCCTCATGAAGCGCTGGATGTTCAAGAGGCAACCATAACAGTTGACACATCAGGCGTATGGGGGGGCGGACCTAATAGTGCCGATGTCCATCTTTCGTATTGGTTGCCTTCTAACACACAACTTGGCGAACAGGTCCCAGTTATTGCAGTAGTCAGTCCGTACTTTTCTTACGGGCAACCGGGCGATGAGTCTAATCCGACCAACATTGTTGGTGCTGGCCGTGGTGAGTTTATTTACGATAATTTCGTTCCACACGGATATGCATTAGCACAAGTTGCAGTATTTGCTACTGAAGAAAGCACCGGCTGCTTCGACTACCGCGGTGATGGTGAAGGTCTTGGAATTCACTCGGCGGTCGAATGGCTAGGCGACCAAGAATGGAGTAATGGGAATGTGGCTATCTATGGCAAGTCTTACGAGGGCGCGACTGCATGGGAAGCAGCAGCATTAGGCAGTGAGCATCTGAAAACCATTGTCCCAATTTCTGGCACCACTGCTCTTGGCCCCTTGCTTTACAAAAACGGCAGCGCCGAAGCAAGGTCTCAGGTAATGCACTCGAATTATGGCAGTAGTATTCTAGACTATGATGATGATGACCTTGACAATCTGTGCTCAGACGTAGTTGAGGGCTTTTTAGCCGGGCCTATGAGATACGGCCTCGGGGAAATGGACCCTTATATGGCAAATTATTATGATGAGCGCAGCCATATTGACAAGGCACTTGGGAAATATAACGGAAGCATCTATTGGGTTCAAGGAATGCAAGATTGGAACGTTGACCCACACCAAGTCTTTGGTGGGCCACCAGGGACAAATTGGTATCAAGCATACATCGATGCGGGTTATGAAGTTGCAGGAATGTTGGGACAATGGGAACATAATTACCCAGATCAGTGGAGCAAGCACAATGCCCAAGACTCAGGATATGGTGGAGAAGCGATACACAATATGACGAGATGGGATTGGGGGCAAGATCTATTTGAATGGATGGAGTATTATCTCAAAGGTGTCGGGCCGAAACCTCAGTTACACGCACAAATTCAGCGCAGCGACGGTGAATGGCGCATTGAAGAGACGTGGCCACCGCTAGATGCCGAGAGGGTTCAGTTACCAATGTCTCAGTGTATTTCTTCTGGCTTCTTTACTGGTACAGCAGGTATCGCATTTGGCGGCGAGGCAACGATAACCGTTGAGTGCCCACCAATATCAACAGAAAATGACACACACATTTCAGGACTTGCGACATTCCATTTAACCGCAGTCCCATCATTTGACGGCGGCCAGGTATTCATGGAGATGCAAGATTCAGTAACTGGAATTAGAATTGGCCATGCGACAATGGATGTCCGATATCACGCAGGTGGCTATGAAGCACAGACAGTTATTCCTGGAGAAGGCCTTACCATGCTTATGGAATTCCAAGCAATTGATGCATTACTGCCTGCCAACCATGGAGTCACGTTTGTTATTTCTGAATCTGGTGAAGATTACCTTCCTCCGGCCTGCACTCCTTCATGTTCTATGCACGTAATCCCGACAACCTCAACGGTTGAGATACCGGTAATCTATCGGGACGGCAGTAATGTTCTAATCACCCCTCAAGGAGAAGCAGCGGCTAATAATCAGTAACTAAGCAATACTGTTCAACCGTAAAGCTCTAACCAAATCCATCTTACTAACTAATCCAACGAGGTAATCGTCTTCAACAATCAACAAAGCCTCGACTTCAGTCAATCTTCTACGAGCCTCAGCAACGGATAATCCAATATCAACGATGAATGGGTTGGTATCCATCACTTGACCTACAACTCCATTACGTTGGGCGCCTTTTTGCAGTATACTTCCTTCTGAGACAATACCGACAATCCCCCCGTCTTCTGATAATACTGGTAGTTGACTGATTCCGTCCTTGACCATTCGTTCTATTGCAATCTGTATAGTATCATCAACCCTCAATGCAGCAACATCAGTAGTCATTATATCCTTGACAGTGTGCAACATCTCTGGATTTTCAAACCTCGATAAAGCCTCAACTAATTTACGTAGTGTAGAGACACGAGGGTCAACGGCTTCATTTTCTATTTTAGCAATAATTGACTGAGCAACCCCGCTCAGTGATGATAATTTCACTTGGGTA
>DALZ01000162.1 GCA_002496955.1 Euryarchaeota archaeon UBA128
AGTATCTCGACTAAGTCATCCTTTCTCAGTCCATGTCTTCGCTCTAACAAGTCACCATTGTGGACGCTGGCGATATCAGCCAAACTTGGTGAACCCATCTCTTCCCATATTGGAACTGCCCATTTCGGCAAATTGTAGTCGGTTTTTTTCTTCGCCATGATTGAACCTGTCGGCGAGCGTACTTTAACCTCGCTCTCAAAATTAGCAATCAAATTCCCAACTAGGGTATGGATTCTTGAACTATTGATTTCCAGCAGAAGATTGGGGATACCATGAAAGTCTCTTGGCGTGCTTTACCAACAGTCCTCACAGAGGAAGAGTTGCTCGACAAAGCATTTGCTAGAGCAAAAAAAGCGGCTGATAGAGTAGATGATAGTGACCGGGTATTTAGGGTTAGGAAGCAACTAAATCGCATGCTGCAAACCGCTTCTGATATTATCACAACTTATCTGATGGACACGGTAAATCAGTGGCCTTCACTCGACCAGTCGCCACAATTTGACGTTTCGATGATTGATGCTTGTGTTGGATGTGACGATTACCGTCATCACCTTTCGATGCTACAATGGGCATCAAATCAGATTTCCAAAATAGCTACTCAAAATAGCAAGAAGATAGTTAGAACTGCCAAAATCGAACTCATGCACGAGGCAAGGAGAGAAGCCTACGGTCGCATATCATCTATTGTCGGTCGTATTCGTCCATCTCTAGTGTGGCTGGGAGAGTCCAGAGAAGTTCTCAAGAGATTGCCGAGTATCGACCAGTTATCTCCGTGTATTGTGGTCTGTGGGGCGCCAAATGTTGGTAAATCGGCTTTCATCTCAGCCCTAAGCTCGGGTAAGATGGAAGTAAATCACTATCCTTTTACCACCAAGCAAATTCACCTAGGCCACTTTACTTTCAGACGGCTGCAATACCAGATGGTCGACACGCCTGGGTTATTGGACAGGCCGATGGAAAAGCGCAACGATATCGAGATGCAGGCGATATCTGCTTTGGAAAATTTAGGTTCATTAGTTCTATTTTTAATCGATGATAGCGAGAATTGTGGCATGTCAATGCAAGAGCAAAATAACCTGTTGGAGGAGATACTCGAATTATTGGCGGAAACCACCGTTATGATTATCTCAACCAAAGCGGATCTCCATGATAATAAACCAGAGAACTGGGCAGAAGTCGAGCAGGCAGAGCGAGCATATCTAGAGAGCGGAGAGGAAAACTACCAAGAGTTGCCACTGCTGATTGACAGTAACGGATACATTACGATTTCAGCGCTGGAAAATGTCGGTATGGAAGCCCTTAAGCTGGAAATAGTTAGGCTGGTAAAAGACAATTCGCACCATGATCCGATGAGTTTGCCGGAAGGCTGGTATCGGTCTGAGTAGTCACATTTGGCTTAGTGGCACGATTCCTAAACCTTCCATACCGGATTTTAACAGGCTTGATGCGACTTGAGACACGGCAAAATAGGTTTGATTTATCGCACCATTCTGTATTACTTTACAATCTCGATAGAAACCATTGTAAGCGTTTGCTAGACTTAGCAGCTGATTAGCAAATAGGTTCGGTCGATTTTGTCCGACGGCTCTGGCCAGTAGATCGTTATGACAGGCAATAACTCGAAGCAACTCATACATACTACCCGGAATCTCGGTATAATCGTAATCAACCGTATCATCTAGATTGTCAATTGCACGGCATTTTTCTGCTATAGAACAACACCTAGTGTGGCTATACATGATGAATGGTGCTGAGTCAGAATCAAAGGATAGCGCTTCTTCCCAACGAAAAGTAAAACCCTTGTCTGGGCTTACTTTGATAATATTAAATCGGACAGCAGAGGTCCCGACTGCTTCACCTATTTGTGCAACTTGTTCGTCGCTGTAATCTGGGCGAATCTCTCTCACCACACTGGAAGCCTGGGATTTTGCCTCTTCAAGCAAGTCATCCATGAAAACAACATTTCCTTGTCGCGTTGACATTTTTCCCTCGGGCAATTTAATGAATGAGTAGAATAGCACCTCCGGCGATTTAAAGCCCAGTTCATTGAGGGTTAATGAGACCTGTTTTGATTGTAGTTTATGGTCCTCGCCTAATATGTTTATCAGATTCTCACACTGAGTAAACTTCCAGATGTGGTAAGCAATGTCTCTAGTGGCATAAAGTGAACTACCATCGCCTCGACGGTAGAAAAATTCTGTTTTACCTTTTAACCCTCTGGCGCCCAAGTCTAGGTATTCTGCTCCGTTTTCTGCAACACCATGAATCTCTAAACTAGCGAGTTTTTGCATTATCTCACCGACATCTCCATTTGTGACGAATAATGATTCCTTGGTAAATTGATCGAAATTAATTCTCAATCTAGCTAACGTCTCTAGCATGCCGTCGAGGACTGGTTGATAGGCATTTTGAAAGGACTCTAGGACTGTATTATCCCCGTTTTCACTAGCGTGAACCATCGCCGATATTGCCTTTTCAATATCGGGTTTTTTTGCTTCATCATTACGTAGTACTTGCGCGGCTTGATACCATCTTACTCGGTCGTGGTCTGGTTTATTTTCCCATGTAGGATTTACCGGCTCTCGATTTGTCAAAATTACATTTACCTCCTCGGTGCTGAGGTTTGCCAGCGCCCAAGCAAGCACAGCGACCTGCTTGCCCATATCATCAACGTAGTATTCAGCACATACTTCGTTCCCATGCAGCCTATGGAGTCTGACCAGAGTGTCGCCTAAAATTGCGTTTCTTGCCCTACCAACATGGAAGGGACCGTTCGGGTTTGCCGAGGTATGTTCAATCAAGACCGACTTACTCCCTGTTGGATTTCGACCCTCTGCATCTCCTACCCTGACATTTCCAGCAATAACATATTCTGCTAACCAACTCGGTGAGCTCTTGAAATTCAGGTAACCTGAGGTTGAATTAATATCAGTTATTTCATTGGTTTGGGGAATTCTGGATTGAAGTTCTTCGGCTACAACATCAGGAGCCATCCCTAATTGTTTAGCAAAAGCAAAGCACGGAAGCGATAAATCTCCCATCGATTTCTCTCGAGAGGGAGCGATCATGTTCCGCCAATGGTCACCAACCACTCCTAACTCTGCCAGTGCAGGTTCAACAAGTTGTTCAACAAAAGGGCGCAAAATTTCCATGCTATCACATCACAGGGTATCTTAGAATTGCTGCTAGACCGCCAAAGCCCTGCATTAACTGGGACCCTTCCTCAGTGTCTGTGGAGATAAAGGATACTCCGGAGTTGCCTTTCCCAGCCATTGTGCTCAACTCATCAATAAGGGAAATGCTACTCAACTCTTTGACGTTATCTTTGTTTGTGTCGCATTTTTTACACCCCGGTAATTCTTGTGTGCGAGTCAATGAAACTTTCCAGTCATGGCCGCAGGTGTTGCATTGTAAGTGAACGGAATTTTTGCGCATCCCCTCAGAAATTAACAGCGTATCTACTGCACCCATATCAAGCGCTTTTTTTATCATCATTTCGCCATATGTTGCTTTTGGGTGAGCTTTGACCAATTCCTCAAGGAACCTGTTCATCAACTGGCGTTCTGCATCCAATTCTATCTCACCCATTAGCGTGCCTGCATTATCAACAAGTTCTCTTACGCCACTCTCGTTAGAATAGCCGACATCGAAGGTGGTTTTGGCAATTTTTTTGGCTATTTCATGATGGAAGTAATCATTCTTCACAACGAAGTCTTTGGTGGCTCCAGGTCCACCGATAATCACCGCCTGTATGTTCTCAAGGTTTGGCAGCCAATATGAGCATGCATGCTCTGTTGCACGCTTGAAAAAATTATGCGCAGCCTCTTCAATCAATCGCTCGAATCGCTGAGCTGATTGTCCTCCTTGACGGTGTTTCCCCATTATGTTTGATACAAGATGTTCTTGCACATGGATTCTTTTGCCAGATGCAATACCATAAGCCGCTTCTGCGCGGTCAATGACGAACAAAGCATACGATTTCTTGTCAACTAACATATCTTCTAATTGGGTCAGTTCAAAAGTAGAGTCGCATCTATACCTGAATGACAGCAGGGCCTGTGGTAGATCATCTACAACGACATTGACCATCCGAGTTTTGTTGTTGCCGATTATTATCGCACCAACAAATAATGCGAGACCATTTTCGCCCGGAGTTTTGAATCTATTTAGGCTCGAAATCGCTGATTCAATGGCCCCTTGAACATTTTTCTTGGTGCCCTTGGATTTGATATTCGCTGCTTGCCCATGTTCGTTTTGCAGCATCGTCCTTGCATCTGAAATCTGACGGTCAGGAGGGATTATTATGGTTACTAATTCGGTGCCAAATCCTTTCATTTCCCGGAGTTCTTCCAAAGCAATCTTCAGCCTCAGCCGTTTAGTTGCGATATCTGTATCAGCCGACATCAAGACTCCTCCAATGACTGGGCGTTGGATGTAGCACTTGAAGCCTCCCTTCGAGGCATGAGTAAATCAGGTGTAATCTAAATTTCATAAGTTATTTGATGCGATAGTCTAAATGCTTTACATCAAACGACAAATCATGAGACCTCCCCAAATACTAGCGTTGGGAGGGAGTCTGCTCAGGCCTGAGGAGTCGGAAAACCGGCAATTATGGCTGGGAAAATTGAGGCAACTGGCAGTTCACATTGAAGGCAATTCACGAAAATTAGGTATCGTTATTGGTGGCGGTTTGCCCGCTCGTGAAGGTATTGAGTTGGCAAAAAACGTGATGAGTAATCCTGACTGCCTCGACGAAGTCGGTATCGCAGCCACTAGATTGAACGCGACAATCATTCAACAGATATTGATTGAAATTGGGTGTAACGTGGCACCTGTAATACCACATGACACAAATTCAGCATCTGAATTACTAGCAAATTATAATTTTGTGATTATGGGAGGAACAAAACCCGGTCAAACTACTGATGCTGTTGCTGTTACCTTGGCGCGTGACTGTTCCGCTGCTGAGTGCATAATCGCCACCAATGTTAGTCATGTTTATGATAAGGATCCAAATACTTTCCCAGACGCTAAACCATTCACTGAAATGTCGATTGACGAGTTGATTGAGATCACAGGAACTGAGCGTATGGCTCCTGGTCAATCTGCAGTGGTTGACCCGGTGGCAGTAAATATAGCCTCAGTAAGCAACATTAATTTGGCGGTTCTGGATGGCAGAAAAGTTGATTTAATCGAGGCAGCTTTGGATGGTGAAGAGTTCTACGGCACCTTAGTAAGGAGTTGATTACATGGTGGATGTAAAGAAAATTAAAGAGAATGTATCAAAGGTTACCAACCGGATTTCCAGCAGTAAACTACCGACACATAAACACTGCCGAATATGTGGGACATCGATATCTCCAAGCTCAGATCCAAGAGTGTGTAAAGCTCAGGATTGTATCGATCAGCACGAGAAAAATACCCGTAATGAAAAGCAAATGCGAATTTGGATGTTCATCTTCTTTGGCATATTTGCATTTATTTTCCTGAGCTCGATTCTTCGGCAAATAGTATAATTTAGTCGCTTGTTGATTCATCAATCATTGATTCAGCCGCAGTTTCATCCATTCTTTCTTCGCCAACTGATTTTAGCCGATCGCCTAAGCGAAATAGGGACTCCACCGCTTCCTCTATTGATTTATTTTGCTTCAGGAATCTTATTGTTGGCCAACCACAATCAATTATTTCTGGGTCAATAGTGTTCTCTTCTATCCATGCCGAACAGGCATTACCGTGGCATAAAGCACTAAAATTATCAACATCAATCCAGAATGTTCGCCTGCCACAAACAGGACAGTCCTTACATTCCATAGTCGACAGAACAGTCATCGCTTCTTCCCCCACTATATCAATATCCCAAACTACAACGCTACAGTTTGTCAGCAACATTTGCTCACTTTTTTTTAGGAAAGCACGTAAAACTTGCCATGCAGTCTCTTCGGAACTAAAGCAACCTAGCCCTATGGTCCCACCATCTTCTTCCGTGACAGACGGGACGAAAACCCTCTGAACTGCTTCGCCCATGCGCCTCACAAATCAATCAATTGTATCAATTCTCTCATTCAAATGGCCACACAGCCTCAACTACGGCTAATCCGCTCTCATGCGGTAACTGTGCGCTTGGTTTCTCAATGCGGATATCAATGCGTTTGACGAGTTGATTTTTACTGATTTCAGTGAACATTTTTTCCATCATTGTTTCCATTAGTTTTATTGGCGGTGAATTAGCAATAATTTCGAAAGCAACATTTTGCAAATCGGCATAATTAACAGTCTGGGATAGGTTATCATCAAACCGATGGTTGGTTATCTCAACCCAAATAGTTACAACAAATGGTTGGGGGTTTTCATGCTCAAATTCGTATGCACCGTGCCTGCCATACACCGTGTAATTTTCAATACCGATTTTGAACATTTATTCATCTTCCCTTTCATGAACCCATATAAGGTGGTAGCCGAACTGTGATTTTACTGGCTCGGAAGTTGTAGAAAGCGGTATGCTCCAAACGGCTTCATCAAATTCTCTAACCATCTTGCCTTTTCTAAACCATCCTAAGTCCCCGCCTGATTGGGACGATGGGCAGTTGCTTTTCTTCCGAGCGAGTTTTTGAAATTCCTTTAATTTAGATATCTTTTGTTTAATTTGTAGCGCCTCTGACTTAGAGGGAACAAGGATATGCGATGCCCATGCGCTAGGAGCCACCATGTCTAAGCCTATATTATTCTGTTATTGAATTTCACTGCCCAGAGTGTGACCTATGGTTCAAGATATTAGATTTATATTGAGCACAATTTGGTCGGTTTTGAGTCTATATTTCGTCGCCAGTCCATCGTTTACCGATTTGATGTTCCATTCCTATGTGGTCAAGTATCCTCGCCATAATGAAATCAACTAGGTCATCGATGGTTTTGGGATGGTTATAGAATCCAGGTGAGGCGGGGATAATTATTGAGCCCCAACTTGAGAGTTTGGTCATATTTTCGAGGTGTACTGTGGCATATGGTGCTTCTCTGGGGACCAGAATTAATTTTCGTCGCTCTTTCATGGCGACAATAGCAGATCTAGTCACTAAATTGTCGCTAATTCCAGCCGCCATTTTCCCCAAGGTTGTGCCGGAGCAAGGGCATATTATAACAGCATCAATCTTGGCTGAACCAGAGGCTGATTTTGCGCCAATATTTTTCTCATTTTCCAAGTAAGCACCAGTAGCTTCAGCCAACTCTTCTTTCGTCATTTCGCACTCGTGTTGTAGTGTTATTTCTCCAGCATGACTGACCACCAGTCGGGTAGGTCTATTGTGCTGTTGAAGGATTTCTAGTAGGCGTTTTCCGTATATTGCACCAGACGCACCGGTGATGGCAACAACTATCTCGCCCATGGTGTGGCTAGAGCATCACTTACTTTTATTCACTTGTTTTTGGTTAAGTGCTAGTTCTAATGACCTATCCAATGCATCAACCGCTAACTCGAATGATTTAGGGTCTATAGACCATGCTACTCTTACCCAGTTTTGCATACTGTCGCTGAACATTGTTCCAGGGACAACCAACAAATCGTTAACTTTGCAGTAGTGATCAGCAAAGAGCTCTGAATGAATCCCATTTGGTAATTCGAAACATCCGAAAACACCGGACAGGGGTTCATTCCAAACTATTCCATGTTTAGCAAAAACGCTCCGTAGTTTTGGAAGGTTTTTACTTCGATAATCTGCTATTGCTTCATCGACAATTGATGATTGTTGTAACACTTTAGTGCCTATTCGCATTGCTGGACTAGACATGACTCCAGAAAAGGTCATGAATATACGTCGGGCAATAGCTATGGTTTCACTATCAGAAACTATCCAACCGAACCTTATGTGACCCATAGCATACACTTTCGTTAATGAATTAATTGATATCGAGTTTGGAGCTACCGAATGTATTGAGCAGTAATCGTCTATCTCTCGATATGCATCATTGTATGCTTCGTCAGCAATTATTGTAACATTGCTAATTTTTGCTTGGTCGATTATCCATGCTAGATCATCCTTGTGAAAAAACCAACCTGATGGATTGGATATCGGCGTTATCATCAAAATATCAGATTTTTTTAACGCTGCTGACCACTCTTCGTAGTTTATCCGCCAGTGTCCGTAATCTTTCGGCGGATAGCGATTTACTCTAATGACGTCATCAGCAAGAATTAGTGCACTTTGTGGTATGGGCGCATATGTCGGTGACTCTACTGCTACAGTGATTTTGCCATTAGATTTATTCCTAATTTTAGCAATAGCCGTCAGTAAGGCTATGTTTATCCCTTGAGTTGCGCCGTTGGTAATCAATACATTTTCAATATTTACACCTTCCCGCGCCGCAATGATTTCCTTGGGGTCGTCAACATCACCCATGTAAGGCTTGGCGATGTCTGCTATGGTGTCTCCCAATAAATCCAGCACATTCCAATTATATTGCATACCGCTGAATGAAAGGTTGTGTGCTCTTAATTCCTCCAGTCTTGGTATATACCATTCTAGATAATCGATTGGGGCGACAGATTCTTCAAAACCCGCACGATTAAACCTCGGCCAGTAGCGTGTCATGATATCTCCAAGTCTTTTCGACAATTATTTATTGCCATGATATTATAGTGTACTTAGAGCATTTCTATCTATCCAATCAGGCATAAGTTGAAGCAGTGAATCTAATATTGCGGATTTCTCGACTTCATACCCTAATCTGGCCAGACAAGTTGTGGTGGCTGATTCTAATCCACACCCAGCAAGACTCTCAACTCTATCTGTCGGCGTGTTAACGTTAATTGTGAAACCATGTCTTGAGGTCCACCTGAGGAATGATAATCCAATGCTGCAGATTTTGTGTTCGCCGACCCAGACTCCTTGCATGCGTGAGTCTTTTCTGCCCGGTATGTCTAGACTAGTCAAACAAGCAATTATCCAGTCTTCTAACTTGCTAATTATTGCAGTTACGGAATCTTCATTCTCCATATCCCACTTGAATATAGGGTAGCACACAATTTGGCCGGGGCCGTGCCAAGTCAGGCCACCTCCACGGTCTACAGGGAGTGATGGATAACTTGGTGGAGGTGCGATTCCATCATTGCGCGCTCTTGGCCCGACAGTTACAATTTCTGGATGTTCCAAGATTAGAAGCGTATCGACAATCTCGTCATTTATGCGTTGTCGCTGTAATTCTTTCATTTGTTGTAACGCATCACTGTATTCAACGATCCCCTCGTAACATATCTTAACGAGGCGACGTTCGTCCATGGTTAGTCCAACAGTAAGAGTATCATAGAGTTAATCAAAAATCCAGTTCTGCCGACTTTACATCTGTTCTACCGGCTTTGTATGCCTCAATGGCTGCTTTAGCAATGGCTTTTGGGTCATTGACAACTTGCTTGTCGATTTTATCGCCATTAAACAATGGGTCGCCAACCAAAACCGAATCCAT
>DALZ01000083.1 GCA_002496955.1 Euryarchaeota archaeon UBA128
GAAATGACATAATTACTGGCAAATGACTTGCGGGATTGGTTAACAAATGGCTAGTAAAGACTGTAATTGTCACAGACTTTGACCAAAATCGTGTAAAATGGTGATTATTAGGATAGGTTAATGAAGGCACTAGCCAATAGTAACCGTCGTTACGACATTGACTGGTTGAGAGTCATTTTATTTGGCATCAAACCGCTAAAATAATCACAGCGATTCAATCATCTGACTCGGGCAGTTCATATGACCAAAATTTAGCCGTAACCAAAACCATGGCCCATATTTTTACAAAATCCCAAACCAAAAACGGTTTTACACCCCACTCAAATGCTTGAGCAAAGTCGACTGAATATGACTCTGCAAGCCACAATGTGCCAAACACATAAACAGGAATCATTGCGATATACCAGCAAATCAATTGCGCTTTCAAGTCGGTAACGCCAGCCTTTCTTGACCGGTCAAATCCCTCTGCCACCAGAGCTGAGGCGAACGGAAACGCCAGTAGATATCCACCACTAGCTATTAGTTTCCCGTTGTCAAACAATTGGTCGCCGCCCTCAGCAAACACCGGAGCACCTAGGGCGCCAACAAGCAGGTAGAGGCCCCCAGATAGGAAGGCGTCGTTACGCCTTAGGTAAACACCAGTACCGAGTACTGCAAAAGTTTGGAGTGTATATGGAACTGGCGTCCACGGTACTGAAAATGCAACTTGCGCACAAAGGGCAGTCAATCCGGCAAAAAATGATATCGAAATCGCTCGCTCTAGAATAGTTGAGTGTTTAGAAGAAAGGGCTAGATGCCAAGTTTGTGGTTTATTCAAGTTAAGTCGACTGAACATGAACGCCGGTTAAATTGACGGTTTTTAGTGATTCAGTATAGAGTTGGGTATTGGTGGTCGCCAACTTCCTCGTTGTCTAGCGTGGTCCAAAATATGCCAATAGACTGTGGTAACTGGGGCGTGTTTGTCTTCAATTATTTGCGTAAGTTGTTCGGCCTGAATTACCTCTGGGAGTTTTTTCCAAGCCCGTTTAGCGAGAATTGATAATGGGAACATGGATAGCGCAGGGCCATTAATCGGCATGTTCCATTTAGTCAACCACTCTCGCTGAATCAAATTTTCTTGGTCACATACCTCGCGTACTTGCTGCCATGAATTGCCTCTACCAGATTTTGTTCTAGTGAGTAGAGAATCATTAATCGAGGAATCGACAGTAATGCCACACTGGACTAGTGGCTTTACCATCCATGGAGCCATGTAGCCGGCTGGAGCGCGAAACCAGGGGCGATACAGCGTTTTAGCAAATTTTGCTATCGTCGAGGTTGCTTGAGTGATAGATTCTCGGAACAATGAGGAATCCTCTGGCCACGCTGACCATGATTTGTGATTAAGTCCGTGGCAGCCAATAGTTATTCGACTTTGATTGTGCATCATCATATCATTCAGCCAATCGCAAAATTCTCTGTTTTCCAAAAGATCAGCAATCACAAACAATGTAACAGGTTTGTCGTGAGAGGCTAACCAAGTTTGAAAACCGCTCAACCCGGCTCTAAATTTTGCTGATAAGTCATTGGACGCAATGGGGGTCTTCGAACGCGTGGGGTGTCCCTGATGTTTGGGTATGTGCCTTATGTCATCGCAGTCAACTGTCAGCCAGGTTACCGTCAACTGTCGCCACCTCGATTGATGTCGATAATATGAATCCGATGAGGGACCGTTCTATTACCAATCTCAATACCAATGAATTCCTCGACTACCTCGCCATCCCAACCCTGGCAAACCGAGGCTGCAGTCGCCAGACCAGCATCGTTGTGAGGGTGAACGGTAATTTCGATGCGGAAGAATTTGTCTCGAGATGATAACCATTGGAGTATAGTGTTAACACATCGAATAGTAATGCCCTGACGGCGATATTTGCTTCTTACCCAGTACCCGAGATTGTAATTTGAATGCAGCAACTGTAACTCGTCACCCAGTCCAATTAGGCCAATAAAATCCCGTGTTTGTTCATCAATTATCGACCAAAAGTGAATCTCGTCGAGGTTTTCTTGAGCCTCTACATCAAACAGCATATCACGTATCTGCTGGCGAATTTCTTTATTCTTGTCCAACCAAGGTAATGCTGCATACGCCGATTCAGGGTCTTCATTAAATGCGTTTAGTATTGGCTTGAGAGCCAACTTGTTGACGGGTTCAAGAGTGAACTCTCGTCCAACTTTTAGCTCAGGTGTTAGTGTCATAATTATACCTCAAGTAAGGTGAGTTAATGCCTTTGCAACATTGGGGTCATTAGGGTAGGTTGTCTTGGCCATCGCTAGCATCCATTGTAAATGCTCTTCTCGGCCTAGGTAGCGCATAATTGTTCCAATATGCGCTAACATGTCAAGGTTGCCATCTAAATGCGGCCCCAGGTTGTCCAATTGCTGTGCTGTTTGTGCTAGTTTACCTGTTTTTACCAATTCCAATATTGCAACAACCTCACGATAAACTCGGCGTTCGTCCCAAGCCTGCTTGGCTGGCCAAGGCCAGACTCTACCGTTAAATTGCGGTGTTGGCGCTGGCGATGGTGCGGGCTTGTGCTTTGGTGCACTATTGGTATTTGACGAAGGTATGTCGGGAACTTCGGGTGTGTCATGAGTAACTGAAGATGTGACATCATTAGGGATTTCAGGAACGGCGGGGGTTTCATCAGGCGCTGCTGAAGGTGATTTTACATTGTCGAAGATATCCGGCAAATCTGGGGTATCATTCAATATAGGTTGAGAGATTGCCGCTGAGATAGGTACTTGGTTTGGCTCTGGTGCGTCAGAGATTAGCTCAGGTTCCATAATGCCGCTCTCAGCAGGCCCTACTGAACCTGTGTAATCATCGTCAGTTTCACCACTATCAATGAACAGGGAACCTTGACCGGTATGGACCGGTTCTGCTACCTCATCAAGTGGATTAGCACTTGGAACCTGAAATTCCACATCACGCTGTGGTGCATCCTCAGGTGATAGTTCCACTTCTACAGGAGCCGAATAATCTTGCACGTCTGAGAGTGTTGGCCCTGTACTTGAGATGAAGTCAAACTTAGTGTCTTCTGTTGCCGAACTGGGGTCAAATTGATCTATTTCGACAGTCACTTCGTCTAGAGACAATACTGCCTCTACGGCATAATCTTCCTCAATCTCATCTGTCAAATCACTATCGAGCAGGGTAGTCATAATTTCTGATGCAGCAGTAGACGGGGTGGCCATTGGTTGCTCTCTTGCGGATACTGTTAATTCATAGTAACATAGTTTACATTGCTTAGCATCAATTTCATTCGGCGTGTTACAATAAGGACAGGTGTTCTGCGCTCCAGAGGATGACTTCTTCCGCCGTCCAAACATGTTACCCACCGGCTTACTGGCGATTGATTGAGTGTTTAAGTGATAGGGTTTCTCGGTTGTATAATAATTCATTTGTATCAATACTATCATTTGATGAGCGAGATTGGTTAAACCATGGCAAAGAAGGGATCGGTTAGAAGGCTCGACAGTTCGGTGCCAAAAATAAACCCAGATAAGGTCGATCTCGATGCAACGATACCCGTCGCATGGAAACGAGGCCAAGAACACTTTTCACGGTTTACTAAATTAATCAAAATTGAGTTAGATGATGAAACCGCTATGGTAGAAGAACGCTGGAAAAAATGGAACAAGCAGCAACTGGTTAGCGCTGGATTAGCATTGTTTGACCTCACTAGTCGTAGTCAGGGCAGATTTTATGGCGACCCAATAATAGTGTTCGAACAAACTGACCGTTCCAGAATGCCCCAGCATAGATTTGCTCATGGCGACATCGTATTAATCTCACGAACAAAACCATGGGGTGAAAAAATCTATGAGGGCATTGTTCTAGACCGAGGCCCAACAAGAATTAGAGTGGTGGTAAATGAGAAACCGAAGGATTTGAAAAAAGGGCGATGGAGGATTGACAAAGGAGCAAATCGTATTGCTCATGATCGTATGCATGAAGCGTTGATTGCATTTCACAGCACTGAATCTAGTGGTGGCACACCACTACGAGACCTGATTTTAGGGTCACTACACGACCCCCAAGCCTCTGCTGAGCGTAAACCAGAAATATCTGGCATAACAAATGCTGCAAGACTGCAAATTAGTCCACAATTAAATGACTCTCAACGTGCGGCAATTGAACAAGCAATCAAGTCGAGACTCAGTTTGATTCAGGGGCCGCCCGGAACTGGTAAAACCTACACTGCAATTCACTTACTCAAACAGCTTGTTGAGTTGGGTTGTGGCCCAATCCTTGCCTGTGCTGAATCAAATGTTGCGGTGGATAACTTACTCGAGGGTTTGGTTGACATCGGCGTCAATGCTGTAAGAATCGGCAAACCCGTTAAAGTTCGAGAGAGTTTGAGAAACAGCACTCTGGACGCACTAGCAGACCAACACCCTTTGCAAGACGAAATTGACTACATCAAATCAGAAAATGATGAGTTAAGGAAAAACTTGAGTTCGCTCAAAGGCAAGGAAAGAGGTCTCGCTCACAAAGACATTAAAAATAATTTTAAGGATATGAGACGCTTAGAAGACCGGGTGATTGCGTCATTACTCGATAGTGCAGAGGTTGTCTGTGCGACCACAATTGGGGCAGGACATCACATCCTTGGAGAGCGGAAATTTCCGATTGTATTGATTGACGAGGCAACCCAGGCAAGCGAGCCCAGCGCCTTGGTGCCAATAAACCGAGGATGCCGACAATTAATCCTAGTTGGCGACCACAAACAATTGCCACCGACGGTCATCAGTGAACAAGCAGAGCAAGGCGGGTTGGGTCAGTCTTTGTTTGAGCGGTTGAATAAGTGCGGCATTCCTGCCCACATGTTGACGACTCAGTATCGCATGCATCCTGTTATCAGAGAATTTCCTAGCGCTAGATTTTATGATAATAAACTCGAAGACGGTTGTGCCGCAAGTGACAGACCAACTCCTGGCGGCTTATTGTGGCCAGATTGGGATAATCCATTGGCATTTATCCCCACTGAGGGAGTCGAACTACCTGATGAGGACGGCAGTAGCCGATCGAATTATGCCGAGGCAGCAAAAGTCCTATCCGTAGTAAAAAATCTACTTGCTGCTGGCGATTTAACAACCGGAGATATTGGTATAATCACTCCATACAACGGGCAAGTAAGGGTGCTTGCGGATTTATTCCAACAGGCCGGGGGTCGTGACCTAGGAGAGCCTTATTACGGTCTTGAAATAAAAAGTGTAGACGGATATCAAGGTAGAGAAAAAGAGGTGATTATATTTTCAACCGTACGGGCAAATGACAATGGAGAGGTAGGGTTTCTTAGTGATAGAAGACGATTAAATGTCGCCCTCACAAGAGCAAAACGTGGCCTAGTAATAATTGGTCAGCCAAACACACTGCGGCATGATAAAACTTGGAACTCTTGGCTTGAGTGGGTGGAAGAACGTAATTTATTCGCTTGGCACTTATCACAGGACTAATGCGTAGATTGACAAACTAAGCCATTGAGCCGTCAATATGGCGGAAAGTCCTGTTAGTACGCATCAAGGTGGCGGCACCTTAGCGCAAGCAGTCTTGGCTACCGCTCCGGAAGGGATGCTCATCGCTCCGATATGGAAGCGTATTGCTGCATTCATGCTTGATGTATTGTTGATCTCAATTATTCTGACTTTTTTTACCAACGGCCAGCTAACGCTCAACTTGCTTAACTTTGCGTTGTTAACTGGCGGTGCAGAGTATATCCTGTTCTTTGCCTCAAATTGGGCGATTTTGCTAACTGCACACTGGCTATACTGGAAATACACCGGCCGAGTATATGGCCGCTCACTGGGCCAAAGAGCGTTCAGAATTGCTATCGTCCACGATAATGGTACCGTCTTAGAACAGCATCACTGGGGCACAAGAGCAGTGGGGAAACTAGTCTACCTTTTACCGCTGATTGGACCTTTGTGGTTCGGTTTAAGAGATGCATTTAATGCGCGCTCAAAGGAAGCAGAGTATCGAACGGCAATCGACAAAAAGAATCACACTGTGGCAGCTGTTGACTGGTCGCTACCCGTCGAGACACGAACCAAATTAAGGTAGAGAACGATAACCCATCTATTTCAAGTATTACCGATTGTTCAGTAAGGGTGGAAGGGTTAGAATGAGCGAAGAACATGTAACTCGTGCCAATCCACTTGAATGTCGTCTGATGTCTGCATCACTAGAAATCGATGATGACGATGAGGACATTATCCAAGTCACCATAGAAATTTCCAATGAGGCAGTAATGCCAATTGGCAGCCTAGACGTCTTCATCCAAACAAGCGATAACAAAAAGGTAGCAGCAAATCAAGGCATTAGTTCATTGGGACCAGGATTAACTCGTAAGTTTACTTTCGAGTTTCCGCTGGTTAATGGCGAATGGACCTTCATGTTAAGGTCCCCTAGTATCGATATGGATTTGGGCCCATACGCCCATGACTTTACTTATCAAATTGAAAAGGGCAGAATCTACAACAATGCGGTTGGCAGCGGTATGTTTACCGATGCCTTTACCAGTGATTTAGGCGATTTTGGGAAAGTTGAAGAGCGCGGAGTAATAGACGCTTCAACTATTAAAATGACCTCATACTTTGGTGAGAATTCTGCGGGCGGCACTACTGCGATAACTGTTGGAACTGCACCGGCAAATGACCCCGTTGAAGGTGACGCTCCTAGAACCCCGCCCTGGCAACAATCTTCAAACCCGCTGTTGTCAGCGCCTACTCCGACACCAACTGAATCCACTGGTGTGGAACATAAAACTGAGCCTGTAGCAGACCTGTTAGCATTTTCAAAACAAGTTGGCGAGAATCAGTCGACGCCTAATACTGAAATGGTAGTCGCTGCAACTCCCCCGCCGCTCCCTCCTGGGGGCCCTGACAAAACCCATGAAGAGACCTCCTCTGATCTTGAGACTCACCATAGTTCTCCTCCGACTCAGCCTCCAACTGGCCCACCTTCTGGGCCACCGAGTAAACCACCAACCGCTCCACCATCTAGCCCGCCATCCGGGCCACCGAGTAAACCACCAACTGCTCCACCATCTGGGCCACCGAGTAAACCGCCGACTGGACCTCCGACCGGTCCACCATCTGGGCCTCCATCCGGGCCTCCGAGTAAACCGCCAACTGGACCTCCGACTGGTCCACCATCTGGACCGCCCAGTAAACCACCAACTGGCCCACCATCCGGCCCGCCTAAATCGAAAAAACCCACTAGGCCCCCAATGTGAGGTGATATAATGTCTGACGGTTTTGTAATGGAGTTATGTGGTAATAGAGCAGCATGGCAAATTGTTCCAGATGGTATTGACGCGATTGATTTAGACCTGGTTGGCGCTTGCATAATCGATGCGGGTTACACGGTTGGAATTCAAAATCGTTTGTGCTGGACATTTTCAGGGCCGTGTGACCTTACGTTATATCCGAGTGGAAAATTACTTGTCAAGACCGAAGATAAAGTGCTTGCTGCTCAGGTGGCTAAGTTGCATGTGGAAAAGTGGACTATAAACTCTTGAGGAGTATTTATGCCACTGATTAGTGAGGAATTAATTGACAATCTTGTCAACCATGGTGTAGTAGTTTATCCTACCACAACATTGCCTGGCTTGGGTTGCTTGCCAAATAAAACAGCTCTAGATAATTTATTCCAATTAAAGCAGCGACCAAAAAATCAGCCGGTAAGTTTAGGGGTAGCCGACATTGCACAAGCCGAACAGCTAGTTGAAGTTCCGCAACTTGCTAGAGACATGTTAGAATATTTTCCTCAAGGTAGTTTAACCCTGATACTCGATGCAAAGCAAGAACTCGATCAAAGACTTGGTGGACACAGAGTCGCAGTCAGAGTCTTAGCAGATAAGCGCGCTATTGAGTTAGTCAAAACCGTTGGTCCGATAACCGCCACAAGTGCTAATCACAGCGGAGTAGAGCCTGTTTACGATACGAACCAAGCAGCAAAAATTTTGGGTTTAGAGAATCATTGTGTTGTATCAGGCAAGTGTCCGGGAGGGAGCCCAAGCACTATCATATCCATTGAGAAATCTAGTAGTGACCCTAGTGTATACACGGCAACCATTATGAGAGAGGGCGTAATACCTCGCAACGGCGTGGAAACATGGATGATGAATTATCGCTGAAGTATTGGAAGGATGCTGGCCATGTTGCTCGGCGTACTCTAGAAGCGATGAAAGAGAAAATTGTCCCAGGTGCGGCACTACATGATACGATCGAGGCTGCTGAGAGATATATTCATCGTCACGGTGGCAAACCTGCATTCCCGGGCACAATTGCTGTAAATGACATTGCCGCCCACTTTACCACAAATCACAATGTGTCACCAGTTGAAGAATGGGATGGCGAGATGACGCTGCAAAAAGGTGATTGTGTCAAAATTGACTATGGCGTACACATCAAGGGTCATATTGGAGATAATGCGCTTACTATTGAGGTTGGCAATACCAATAATCACACGGAGCAAATCAAAGCGGCAAAGGAAGCGCGAGATGCAGCGATAGAAATGTTACATCCCGGCACGCCATGGTATAAAGTCGGTGCCGCAGCAGCACAGCCAACGCTTGATGCGGGGTTTTATCCAATCCGGAACCTATGTGGCCATCAACTCAAACCATGGGACTTACATGCCGGCGTATCCGTTCCGTCATATGCTTGCGGACCTGATAATCGTGGTTTTAAAGGCGTAGTTGAAGAAGGTGGTGTTTATGCAATCGAGCCGTTCAATACTACAGGGAAAAGCGGGATGATTAAGAATCTGGGCAAACCAAATTCATCCAATATTTATCGATTGACTGGTAATACTACGTCACGGAAGGCCCGATCAAAGGGTCAACTAAAGCCACTTGGCGCACAATTAGCGAGGAATTTAGAGGAACGTTATTCGACGCTACCATTTGCTGAGCGCTGGGCCTATCCGATGTTAGAAAAGCCGTTTCCCGAGGCTGATGAGGCAAGTCGACAAAGTAAATGGAATGCCCTGGTCAAGAAATTAATCAGTATTCGATTTTTGGAAACTTACCATGTTTTAGCGTGTGCGGATGGCGGTAATATTTGTCAATTTGAACACACAGTGTATGTTACCGATGGCGGCCCAGAAATCCTAACCGTCGAATAATCACAAAAAACCTGATATTTCAGGCATAAAGGCAGGTTTTTTTGATTCTCGGCCGTGACGAATATAAACTGTGAGTGCTTGGCTGGATACGAACGGGCTGTTTGAGTTCTGTTGAGTGCATCCCATCCCCTCTGCTTTACTCTCACCCGTTCACCTCTTTTTTCCTCAACCGATGTTATTTTTTGGATAAATACAAACGGTTTGCACCACTCGGACGGCCCCTCGGAAAGTTAACACTTTCGCGCAGTCGTCCGTTTTTATGGCTATTTTTTGATTTTGACCGGCACTAGAATTAAATATGCCGCCATCAGTGGGAGTAATACACCCGGCTACGGGTAAGGAGGACAAAAATATGAAGAACGAAACAAGAAATGATGAAGCTGTAAGCCCAGTTATTGCTACCATTCTAATGGTTGCAATCACTGTCGTACTAGCAGGTGTACTATATGTATGGGCTGCTAACCTAGCAGAAAGCAACACTGACGGTAGCCTAGAGCTATACACTTTCAGTGGCGCGGACGCACCTGGCAATGACGGCGCAGTAATTATGACCATGAGTGGTGGATCCGACCTAGGTTGGGCATCCATTGTCATCAAGGCAAGTGTAGACGGTGCCGCTTCGGTCACTGTCCCAGCATGTGACAGCACAACAACCGAAAACTGCTACACAACTACTGACACTGATGACACAGCACAGTGGAATGTTGGTGAAGATGTCACTGTAGACACAGACTGCACCGGCACATGCACAGTTACTGTCAACGTTCTAAATGACAGAGAGGGCACAACCCTTGACACAACTGTCATTGACGTTGAGTGAAGTTGCGCAAAGCTTAGCTTGATTATGAACTGATATATTCTGCGGAATATAACTGCCCCTCCGGAGGCTTCGGCCTCCGGGGGGGCTTTTTTTATGTCAAAATTCTTTCAATAATTTTCTTACATCCTCATGTTGGTCCCAGATGTTTGATTGTCTACCCTGAAGATTTCGATACTTAGCAATAAATAGATATTCGAAACTAGTAGCCAATGTCCCGACAAATGCAACGAATGGTAATCTGATACCGTTGCGGTGTGTTAACCACGATGTTAAAATAATCAGTTCACACAGTGCGAGCACAGCGTGGGTTAGTGCGGCAAAACCAACCGGCATACCGGTAATTGTAACATAGGACCAACGAAATGCTACAGTTACAACCAGTTGGAACAAAATCAAAGGAGCGATGCAATGTAGATAATATTGCATCTTAAGAATCTTAGAGAACTCGCCATGCTCGGATACTTGCGGATGTTTTGATTGTGCTTCTAACATATTCTGCAAGCCCTGCGCTCGGCGGATTTTTTGCCGGCGTTGACCATCAATTGTTGTAGGTGCAAAGTCAACAAATGATGACTCCATGTCATGGATACTTTTCAGCCCACTCAAGCGAACTAGTGAGGCAATTTGCGCATCATCAGCGTTTGACGCAATATTTAGATCTGAACTGTTAAACGAACCATGACGCCACATCATACAAGAGCCCTCCAGAAAAGGTGTGCTGTCGACTTTGGATTCAGCGACCCTGAGAAACTCATACAATGAACGATAGTTGGATTCACCGTGTAGCGATGTCTTGCGGACCGCACTACTACCAACAACCCCTATCGATGCATCAGCAAACCACCCGTGTAAGCGATGGATAGTCCCCGCAGTGATAAGTGCGTCCGCGTCGGTCATTAGTACTAGGCCTTCGAAAGAGTTGTCAGACAAGTCATCTATTGCTAGTTTAACTGCTGCTGTTTTACCAAGTCTTTCTGGCATCACAACCACGCGCGAAGAAGAAAACGCAGAAGGGTTGTCTTTAAGCCACTGCTCTGCTAGTTCAACACTGTTGTCGGTTGAAGCGGAATCGATTACGAGCAGTGAGGTATTAAACTGATATTCCCGTGTTAAATCGGTTAATTTTTTTTCAATTACCAAAGCTTCATTCCATATTGGTAGAATAATAACCAGAGGTAAGTCACACGATACTCCTGGGTATTCAAGAGGTAACTTTTGCCACCTCTTGGCGCGCAGGCGATAGATTAACAGTGGAACACCAACCAATGATGCGAGGATTACCTCGATAATGGCTGATGCGAACAGCATGAAATGCGCAATTTGGTTAGGAATATTACTTCTCCCTAGAATATCACTAGATTGGTATACATTTGACCAGCATACTATTCAAATCAGATACCCAGGCTGATACATGCGCAGAGTGTTGCATGTTGGGCCATGCAATACTCCTGGTGGTATGGCCAAGGTAATCGAAATTCTATCACAAAATCCACCCGAAGGATGGATTGCTGAAACATTGAACTCACACATAATTAGCAATCACATTGCAAAATATCTCCATCATCGAAAAATGCTCAAAAACTTTGTCAGGATGATACGCAGTGAAAAAAAACCACATGTTGTACACATACACACAGCCGCCGATTGGTCTTGGAAACGTAAATCAAGGTACATCGCATTCTGTGAAAAATATGCTATCCCCTGTATTGTCCATATTCACAGCGGTAAATTCGGAGATTGGCTAGGAGAAAAACACTCAAGAAGGAGTCGAAATTTTAGAAAGATAACTAATTTCAGCAGATGTAAAGTTGTAGTTTTGACCGACGGATGGCAACAGCGATTGTCCGAACAAATCGGTGATTGTTTAGTGGTTAACAATCCTGTAGATCCAAAATTAATTTTTGATGGCGAAAAAGAATTCAAAAATCAATTATTGATGCTGGGCAGATATGACTCGGTTAAGGGGCACAATTTTGCGATGCGCCTATTAGAAAAACTAAGATGTGATTATGATGATGAACTTACACTAGTCATGACTGGTACGAGTAAACTAGAGGCTGAAGGACTTTTTTGCTATCAGTGGGTTACTGAACCCGAAAAACTACAACTTATTCAGGAGTCTCGAATTTTACTTATACCCTCAAAGTTTGAAGGACAGCCGTTAGTTATGCTCGAAGGTTTGTATTGCGGACTGCCCTGCTTAGCAAGTGACAAAATCATCGACTTACCAGATACGGTTGTGTCAGCAAAATACAACCATCTGAATGATTGGTGTGATAAAGTCATCCAGATTTTAGATAACCCAGTAGATAGGTACCATATTCATGAGTCTGTCAAGCATTTAGGCATCAAGTCAATCAACAAAAATTGGTTCAATATTTATCGTTCGCTTATTGACTGAATTGATTGTATCAGTAAGTTCAATGTTATTTCCCAACTGAGGTTTTCCTCAGCAAATTCCCTCGAGGATTTTGCAAACTCAGAAATTCTTGAATCACTAAGTTCTGAGAACCATCTGATTCCCTCTTCATGAAAATCATGTTGGGGTACTAGTTTCAGCCACGGATAGTCACTACTGTCAAACCTGTGCCCGTCATGGTCTATGCCGAAAATAAGTAACCCGCTCGCACAATATTCACTACGCTTCAATGGACTAGAAATCGCCCACATGTCAATGTCTGGCATTGGCAATATACCGATGGTTGATTCACGCAAATGATTTGCTACCTCCACAACAGGCATTCTGGGGTAAACCGTTAGTTGGTCCATCACCAGTGCTATTTTTTGTAATTCATCAAAGCAATCCCCATCACCAATTAGTTTCATAGAAATATCTAAACCTGCAGAAATACTCTTTCTCAATAGCATTGGTAAGGCCAACACGCCTCGATGTCTGTCAAGTCTACCGTGGTAGATTAGTTTCAACTTACGACTATTTGGTCTTGGCTCGAAGACTTCCAAATTTACCCCAGCAGGTAGTTGGCAAATTTTGTTAGAAACTATGTTTATACGATTTTGAACATATTGTTGATGGTTTGCTGAAACCACAGTTCCCTTCGCACTTGTGGATTTAGCGACTAATTTCCAAGCTTTCCGCCATACCGGCCATTGTAGTTTTGCTAAAACGCCTTTATCGGCAGGCGGACTGCGATCCAGCAAAATCCATGGAATTTTTTTTATGATTAATACGCGATGTAGCTTTGCGATTAGTCGCCAATCTACAATTGCAATACATCCATCTGTAGATTCTTGTTGATTCAACCAGCGTGCCATATTTTTCGCCAAGGACGCTGATTTCATGCCGGGGAAATTACTGAATCCAATTGTGAAGTGTTGACAATTGATACCCATGTTTGTGTTCAGTGAATCCTGATTAATCAACTGAACATCGTATCCATTGCTTGCTAGCCCATTGATAAGAGCCTTTTGTGATGTAAAGCACATATCGGTTGACGAATTAGCGGAAAACCACATGATTTGCATCACATCAACCCTTTAATTCGTGCTCGACTAAAGCCGAAATACCCTGTTCCAAAGCTATTTTTGGTTCCCAATCAAATGCTGATTTTATCTTTGAGATATTGGCACAGGAGGATGTTATGTCACCACCTCTTTTATCAACATAAATTGCAG